>JAEZWY010000134.1 GCA_023442905.1 Bacillota bacterium
CCAAGAAGCTTATGACATTATGAACAAGTACATGAAGCGTAAGAGCGGGTTAATTATTTTCTCAGGACCTGTATCCTCTGGGAAAACAACAACCATATACCAATTACTTAGAAATGCTTACCAATTAAAGGCTAGTCAAATCATAACGATAGAAGAGCCGATAGAAATTAAAGAACCAACTTTTTTGCAAACGGAAGTCAATGAAAAGGCTGATATCACCTATGATCGACTGTTAACCGCTAGTTTGCGTCACCATCCTGACATCATTCTAATTGGTGAAATTCGTAGCGAGGAAACAGCTAGAATGGTAATAAGAGCTTCATTAACTGGTCATCTAGTATTAGCTACTGTCCATGCAAAGAATACTTTTGGTGTGATTGGTAGATTAAAAGAATTGGGTATTACTAATGAACAATTAGTACAAACACTACTTTTGGTCGTTGCACAACGACTAGTGCCTAAAATATCTAATCCAGTAGATAAGTTGACAGAGAAGATCGCCTTATTTGAGCTACTTCATAGCGAGCAATTGAGTAGTTTTATTTTGAATCACCTTTATCCAAATAATTTTCAATCGCTCAATTTACTATTGAAGGAGGCTTATACTAATGGCTACATTACGAAATCCATTATGGAAGAGTATCAATTGGAAACAATTAGCGAATACTGAAATCACATCGACTTGGAACCCCCAATTACAGGCAAGTGTACTCTTATATGTTGCTGAAATGCTCCAAGAAGGCTTTCCAATGCTAGAAATTTTTGACTTTTTAATGATCATTTTTCCTAAACAAGCAATTTCATTTAGGAAAATGAGCACAGGTTTTTCAGCTGGCCAATATTTTTACCAGGTTATACATATCATGAAAATTAATGGAAATGTAGCTTATCAGATTCAGGTTGCAGAAGCGTATGGTCAATTTGGTTTAGGCCTAGAAGTAATTGCAAAGTACATTCAAGAACGTGATCAACAGATGAAGAAACTAAAAGGTGTATTGATTTATCCGTTGGTACTAATTGTTTTAATGATTGGGATGTTATTTGGACTACGTATATTTCTTTTGCCTCAATTGGAGACGATGTCAGTGGGCGAAAATAACGGTTTATTAACTAGTTTATTAGTTATTTTGCAAGAGCTACCTTTAATCGTCATAGGATTCATAATAGCTATATTAACTATCCTTATTCTCTATTATTTTTGGAAGAAGCGGACTAACCCATTAGATAGGGCAAAATTATATGTGAAATTACCGGTTGTAGGCAAGATTTGTAGAATTTACTATACACAATTTTTTGCTTACGAATTTAGCCAACTCTTTAAGATAGGCTATTCGGTCAGACAAATCACTGAATCATTAATGAATCAAAATGAAGTGGGTTTTTTACAGGCATTTGGTGAATATTTAGATAAAAGATATCATCAAGGTGTGTCATTTGCAGATAGTTTAAGAGCAGTAAATGTATTTACTCATGAATTTCCAGCGATAGTTATCCAGGGTGAGTTGTTGAATCAATTAGCGGTTAAGACAAGACTGTACAGTGAAAGGACCCTGAGACTCTTATATGAAACTATTGATAAACGAATCAAAATGATTCAATCCATTCTATTTATTAGCGTCGCCGTATGCGTGGTGATGGTTTATTTAATTTTAATGTTACCCATGCTGACAATGTTAGAAACACTATAAGGAGAATTTATTATGAAAAAAGTATTTGCTGACTTGGTTATAAAGTGCCGAAAAAATAAAGCGTTTACATTAATAGAGATGGTTCTGGTCTTATTTATTGTAGCAGCCTTGCTACTGCTCATTATACCGAATATGTCAGAACAAGCAAGTAGTGCAAAATCTAAGACGGATAAAGCACTGGTTGAAACAATTGAAACGCAAAAGCAATTATATTTACTAGAAAATAACGACGAACAAAACGTGACAGCTGAGCTGCTAGAAAATGAAGGCTATATTACCGAAGACCAATTAAATAAATATAATGCCATAGAGAAAAAAGTAGATTAGAAAAATTCTAGATATTTTTGGGGGGTAGATCTTGAAAATTAACTTTAACAGTAAATCAGGATTTACTCTTCTTGAATTAATACTGGTGCTATTTACTTTATCATTATCACTAATACTTGCGATCCCATATGCAAAAGAAGCCAATACTCGCTATGAATCAAAAGTAATGGTGCGTAATGTCATGCAACACTTTGAATATGTCCATAAAATGACCATGATTAGAAATGGCATATACTTTGTTACTTTTAAAGCTAATACAGTAGAATTTAGGGGAGATTTAACTAAATCTTTACCGGATGATAAAACTTTCGTATTTCCTGAAGAAACTACTTTTCAAAATATTAATAGAATTACTATAACACCTTCGGGAAATGTGGGAGCGCAAACAATTACTTTATTTACACCGACAAAAGATTATGCCATTGTATTTCAATTAACAGGAGGACGCTACCGAGTTGAAGAAAAATAAATATATACGTTCAAACTGTATCGATAAAAAGAGTAAACGGGGTTTTATGTTGGTAGAGTCTCTTATCGGGATCTTTCTGATAGGTTCAATGGTAGTTTTATTAGTTGCAAATCAACAAATTCAAATCCGAAAATTAGTCGAGAGTGAAGCTTCATTAAGTCAGAGTCGTGAACAGTTTCATCAATTAAATGCAGTTCAATTTGGAGCTAGTATTCATGAAGGGATTAGCATAGATTTAGCTAAAGGAGTGCTGGAGGATTATCGATATGATAAAGCCGAGAAATTTAAGATTCAAAACTAACTCAAGATATACAAAGTATAAAGCAGGATTTACCTTGCTCGAAGTAGTTTATGGCCTGTTTTTTTATGCAATCATTCAGTTCACTTTTATAGCAGTTATGGGCTTAGAAATGGATATTTATCGATACTTTGAGAAAATCGCTTACGATGATTTTGACGTCTTTTCATTTCAATTTTTAGAAGATCATAGTCAGGCCAAACTTGTCTCTTCCACAGCACATAGTCTTTCACTAATTGAAGACAAAAAAATAGGTGTATTTCGTTATCAGAAGGCAAAAGGAAATACTGACTGGATTGTATACCGGTTAAATGGTGGCTATGAGCCGAAAATTCCTAATGCTAATAGTTTAAATGTTAAAGAACTAACAGCTAGTAATTATTTGTTTACTGTCATTCTATCTGACAGTAAAGAGTATCAAGTACTTTTGCCTTTAGAAAAAGGTGACAATTAGATGAGAAAAAGTGGGTTTATATTATTTACCTCATTGTTATATATGTCTATTCTTACTATTATATATTTAGTAAATCTAAATATGTATAGTAGTCAAATTAAACTGAATGAAGAAATACGTTCTTCTTATCAGGCACAAATACTCTCAAGACTTGCAGTTGAACATATTATTGCTAAGCAAAAGCTTGATTCAGCCAAGAATTTAGAGGATAGTAATGGTATGTTAATAGAAGGAAGTAACGAAAGTAAAGAAATAAAAGAGGGAATCAATGGAACTGAAATCGATTCAACTGGGGTTAATCAAAGGAAACAATTAGATGAAAAAGTTAACACTACAAATGAAAAGATATTAACTGATGGAGAATGGACAAAGGTTTTTAATAAAGGAAGTGTGCTTGTAGAACTAAAGAATGGTCGATTTAATACTAGCGTTACATTAGTAAAAAATAGTTTTCAATATACTTACAAAGATATACCCTATGATAAAAGAAAAGATAAATAATATATTATGATTAAATTCAAGAGAGTTAGAAACGAAATAAGGGTGGGTAAAGGCAAGTTTCATTAAAAGCTGAGATATGCTATACTAATTGAGCTATAAAAGTGATTCTATTTAGAGAGATAGATTAGTCAATACGAGGTGAAAAGTTTGGAAAAGAGAATAAGTGCTTTGCAAGAAAGCATGGCAGCTGAAGGTATTAATGCATACTATGTCACTGACCCTTTTAACTTAAGATATATCAGTGGATTCACTGGAACAAGTGGTACAGCATTAATTACTTCGAATAATGCTTACTTCATCACAGATTTTAGATACAGAGAACAAGCGAAAGCGCAGTGTATAGGTTTTGAAATTATCATTGCTGGTGGATCAGCAGCACATACTAGTCCTTTAAGATTCGTACAATCTGTAGTGGTAAATGAGAACCTGGGTCAATTAGGTTATGAAGAAGAATATATGACAGTAGCGAAGTTTGATGAGCTAGAAGATATTGTTTCTGCTCGTTTAATTCCAGCATCTGGTATGATAGAAGCTTTACGTCAGACTAAAGATGAAGAGGAAATGGCTACTATTCAACGTGCTTGTGAAATTGCTGATGCAGCTTTTGACCATATCTTAGACTTTATTAAAGTTGGGATGACTGAAATTGAGGTCGCAAATGAATTAGATTTCTATATGCGAAGCCAAGGCGCTAGTGGTGTATCCTTTGAAACGATTGTTGCTTCAGGCTATCGTTCTGCGATGCCACATGGTGTTGCTTCTGAAAAAGTAATTGAAGCAGGGGATATCGTTACCATGGATTATGGTTGTTACTATAATGGATATGTTTCTGACATTACTAGAACGATTGCTGTAGGCGAACCTACAAGTAAAATGAAAGAGATTTATGATATTGTCTTTCAAGCTAACCAGCTCGTAAATGAGCAAGCGAAAGCTGGCATGACTGGTGAAGAAATGGACGCAATCGCACGTGATTTTATAGCTAGCCATGGCTATGGAGACGACTTTGGACATTCACTTGGGCACTCTATTGGTTTAGATATCCATGAGTCACCAAATGCAAGTATGCATAATAAACAAGTACTGAAAGCAAATACAATTATCACTAATGAGCCAGGTATTTATCTAGAGGGTATCGGTGGCGTAAGAATTGAAGATGATTTGATTCTGATGGAGGATGGTAATAAAGTACTTACTCACTCACCACGCCATCTAATTATCGTATAATTTCGCGTAGATGAACGAATGCATCCGACTTTTTGAGCCAGGATGCATTTTAATGTGTTATAATTTTAGTAAGATTAAATTTTTTAGGAGATGTAAATATGATTACAACAAACGATTTTAAAACAGGCTTAACGATTCAAGATAACGGCAACTTATTCCGTGTTGTGGAGTTCCAACATGTTAAACCGGGTAAAGGGTCTGCTTTCGTGCGTTCAAAATTAAAAAACTTACGAACTGGTGCATTGTTAGATAAAACTTGGCGTGCAGGTGAAAAAGTAGAAACTGCTCATATTGAAAACCGCGACATGCAATATTTATATGCGGATGGTGATATGCACGTATTTATGGATAATGAAACGTATGAACAAATCGAAATTCCTGCAAACCAAATTAAAGATGAGTTGAAATTCATGTTAGAAAATATGGAAGTAAAAGTCATCACTTTTGGTGCTGAAGTTTTAGGTGTTGAATTACCAAAAACTGTTGAATTAGTAGTTACTGAGACTGAGCCTGGAATCAAGGGAGATACTGCTTCAGGTGGTTCAAAACCAGCTACAATGGAAACAGGCGTAGTAGTTAATGTACCATTCTTTGTTAACGCTGGTGATAAATTAGTGATTAATACTACTGATGGTGGAGAGTATATTTCACGCGCGTAATTTGATATAAGGAGTGAACGACAATGGCTGACAAAATTGAAGCATACAAGCATAATCAAGTGCAAGCTACTGGTGCAATTGAAATTGCTCCTCAAGTAATCGAGAATATTGCCGCAGCAACTGCCTTACAAAGTGAAGGCGTTCGGGCAATTAAACGTGCGAACAAGACAATTCAAGATGTTTTCCAACGTGATGCCGGAGTAATTCTTTATCAAAATGATCAAAATGAAATGGTACTAGACATGTCTGTTGAATTATATTTTGGCTCTGCAGTTATTGCGGTTGCTCAAAATATTCAAACACAGGTAATCGATCAAGTGAAATTTATGACAGATATTACGATTGATGTCGTGAATGTGCATGTAACGAACTTATCTATGGAAAAAACAAGTAAATAAATCGTATTAAGGGGAACAAGTATGAAATTAGGGTTATCACAAATTAGAGAACTCGCTGTATTAATATCTTATGAACAAGAGTTCAATCCACAACTTTCTTTAGAAAGTGCCTTCAACCATATTCTTCAAAATCATAAGAAGTTGGGTCAGAAGGTTAACTTTGAAGAATTAACAGAAGAAGAATTTATTGAGTATGAAAACCATGCAATTAAGTTGAAGGATAGTATTGAGAATTTTTCAACAAAAAATCATTTTGATAAATTACCGGATGTTACTGAAGTTGTGACTGTTCCCGCTTATTTACGTACATTAGTAGAAGGTGTTAAAGCAAATCGCTTTGAAATAGATCAAATGATTGATAACCATATCCATGGTAACTGGTCGGTACAACGTTTAGAGTTAGTAAACCTTCAAATTTTACGCGTTGCAGTATTTGAATTACTATTTACAGAAGAAGAAACAGTTCCGCAAGTTGTTGCGGTTAATGAAGCAATTGAGTTAGCTAAACTTTATTCAGACGACCGTGCGCGTAAGTTTATCAATGGTATTTTATCAAATATCTTAGCAGATCTAAAAGCCAACAAAGATGTTGAAAGCAAAGATATAAACGGTGAGAACAAAACGGATGTAAGCGATGAAAATTCACCTGAATAATAGTTTTGAGTGTTAGAGGCCGGGACTTAAGTCCCGGCTTTTTAAAATTCGTGGTATGTGATTATTAATTTATATAGGTATAATTTGATTATAATACCAGCACATGACTATTATTATAGTGAAACATTCGATATACTTGTTACATTACAAAATGAATAAGGTGGGTAATCATGATAGAAATTCGTTCAAAAGAATATGTTAAAGTACAAACTGATTTATTAAAACAGAGAGTTAGTGAACTAAAAGATAACGGTATTCATCCGAAAATAGTGATTATTCTTTGTGGTGACGATGAAGCAAGTGCATCATATGCACGAACTAAAACTAAATTTGCTGATAAAATTGGTGTAGCACACGAATTAATTTCTTGTCCAAATGAAACAACAACTGAGGAATTATTAGCAATCATTAAACGTTTTAATGAAGATGACAGTGTACAAGGCATCATGATTGAAATGCCATTACCAAAACAAATTGATTCTCAAAAAATCAATGTTGCAATTGATCCAGATAAAGATTTAGATGCTATCCACCCAATACATTTGGGGAATTTACTAGCAGGTAATCAGAGTCGTGTACCGAATACACCACTTTCGGCAATTACATTGATGGATGAAGTGAATACGACTTTTAAAGGTAAGAGAGCAGTAATGATTGGTCGGTCAACTATCGTAGGTAAACCTTTAGCCGAATTAATGTTGCAACGTGGAGCTACGGTTACGCTTGCCCACAGTCAAACCGAAAATATGGCTGAATTGACTCGTTCAGCGGATATAATTTGTGTGGCCGTTGGTATTCCAAAATTTTTAACTGCGGATATGGTTTCACCAGGAACTACAGTTATTGATATCGGTACAACTTATGATGAGACTGGTAAAGTATCTGGAGATGTAGACTATGAAAATGTAGCAGAAAAAACACATGCCATTACCCCAGTTCCAGGAGGAGTTGGACCAGTTACTAAGCTAATGGTATTTAAACAGATGATTGATAGATTAGAGGAAGTGGCGGATATTGTCTGACAAGAATTACTTAACGGTTAGTCAGTTGACGCAGTATATTGCTACGAAATTTGAAAAAGATCCTTACTTACATCAAGTCTATGTAACTGGGGAAGTGTCTAACTATCGTGAACGAGCGAAACACCAATATTTTTCATTAAAGGATGATAATGCAGTCCTATCTGGTGTAATGTTTGCTAATGCCTTTAACCAGTTAAAGTTTGACTTAGAAGATGGTATGAAAGTACTAGCTATCGGTCGGGTAGGTGTATTTAATCAAACAGGGCGCTATCAACTATATATAGATCACCTTGAGCCGGATGGTGTGGGAGCTCTCTACCAACGTTATGAGCAATTGAAGCGGCAACTGACTGAGGAAGGTGTTTTTCAGTTTGAACCCAAACCAATTCCACGCTTTCCTAAGAATATAGCAGTGATTACTTCACCATCGGGAGCTGTAATAAGAGATATCATTACTACAGTTAAACGTCGTTATCCGATTGTTCAGCTAACACTATATCCAACTGCTGTTCAAGGTAAACATGCGGCTGATGAATTGGTGAAAAATTTAGAACGTGTCTCAACACATGGTGATTATGATACGGTAATTATCGGACGTGGTGGAGGATCAATAGAAGACTTATGGCCATTTAACGAAGAGAAAGTAGTTCGTGCCGTTCGTAAAATGACTATCCCTATTATTTCCTCAGTGGGTCATGAAACTGATACGACCCTTGTAGACTATGCAAGTGACAAGAGAGCAGCTACACCAACCGCAGCGGCAGAAATTGCGACACCAGTATTGTCAGATGAATTAATTCGAATTCAAGAATTACAGGCAAGATTATATCGTGCGCAAGTAAATCGGATACAGTATTTTAATCAACGGTTATTAGAATATCAAAATGCTTATATTTTTAGGCAACCACTGAGATTATATGAAGGTCACCAACTGAAACTTAGAAACTTGCAGGCTCAACTTATCCAGTCGCAAGAAAGTAATATAAGGTCACAAGGGGTAGCTATCCAACATTTGGACCAAAGATTATATCAATCATCGCCATTGATTGCGCTAGGTACTTACCATACAAAACTGAATTATTTACAGCACCAATTAATGAATAGTCAAAATCAGCAGGTAAAAACTAAAGAGTATCAATTACAAAAAGCTATTTCACAATTAGATTTATTATCTCCATTGAAACGTATGAGTAAAGGTTTTGCCTATGTAACAAGTAAACAAATGCCGGTAGATTCGATCTCTAAGGTAGATATAGGCGATTCATTAGCTATACAATTAGCAGATGGTAGAATTACCGCGCAAATTACTGGAACAGATAAGAAACAGTTTTCTAAAATAAAAGGAGAATCATAAATGTCTATCGACACCTCAAAATTATCTTTTGAAGAAGCATTAGAAAAATTAGAAGAAATCGTTAATCAGCTACAGGGTGGCGATATTAAGTTGGAAGAGTCGATGGAAGCATTTCAGGATGGTATCACTTTAAGCAAGTATTGTAGCCAAACCCTAGAAAATGCGGAAGAAACCATGACTAAACTTATGTCAGAAAATGGGCAACTCGAAGCGTTTGAAGAACCAACAAGCCAAGGGGATCAGTAATGAATGCAACAACTTTCATGGAAAAATATTTACCAGTTCTAGATGAAGCTATACTTAATTCTGTAAATCAATTTGAACAAACACAACCAGAACAATTAAAAGAATCAATGGTGTATTCATTAAATACTGGTGGTAAACGTATTCGTCCAATGTTACTATTAGCAACTTTAGAAGCTTTAAATACAGAAATTCACTTAGGATTGAATACAGCAATTGCATTGGAATATATCCATACTTATTCGCTTATACATGATGATTTACCAGCAATGGACAACGATGATTACCGTCGCGGAAAGTTAACGAATCATAAAGCCTTTGGTGAGGCAACTGCTATCTTGGCTGGTGATTCTTTATTGACCGATGCCTTTGCGCTGATAGCTAATGATGATTATATTAGTGACAGTCAAACGAAAGTGAATTTGATTGCGGAACTATCAAAGGCAGCAGGAAGCACGGGTATGATTGCTGGGCAAGTGATGGATGTTGCTTCGGAAGGCAAACGAATAGATTTGCAGTCTATGCAGAATATACATAAAAGCAAAACTGGTGAACTAATCAGATATGCTATTTTTGCCGGTGGACAGATTGCGCGGGTATCCAAAGAAGTAGCAAGTTTATTAGATGCCTTTGCTTGGACCTATGGCGTCGCTTACCAAATTCAAAATGATTTGCAAGAAGTTATGTGGTCAGATGAAGCAAGAGGTAAGCTTAATCATTCAGATACTGACCTAGAAAAGAATACTTATCCATCTATAATGGGAACAAATGGTGCGTTGACAGCTTTATCTGATAAAGTAAATATATGTAATGATGTATTAAAACAAATACAAGAAATCGAGCCAACTTTTGATAGTGATCTACTAGCGGGTTTCTTAAAGTACTTAAAAATTTAATGAAGTTAATGAGGTGGATAAATGGAGAAAGAGAGAGCTGACATTTTAGTAGTTCGCCAAGGATTAGCAGATTCACGTGAGAAAGCAAAACGTTTTATCATGGCTGGACAAATTTATACTGAAAAAGCCCAAAGAGTTGATAAACCAGGTGAGAAATTGCCTGTTTCAACACAATTAACTTTAAAAGGTGAAGACCTACCATTTGTATCTCGAGGTGGCTTTAAATTGGTAAAGGCCATGGAGACTTTTGCTATTGATTTTACTGCGAAAAAAGTCCTAGATATCGGATCATCTACAGGTGGTTTTACGGACGTAGCTCTACAAAATGGTGCAAGCATGTCTTATGCATTGGATGTTGGTACGAATCAACTAGACTGGAAATTAAGGTCGGATGAACGTGTAGTGGTCATGGAACAAACGAACTTCAGGTATTCAAAACCAGAAGATTTTGTGGATGGACAACCAGATATCGCAACCATTGATGTCTCTTTTATTTCCTTAGACTTAATCCTGCCACCTTTACGGTCTATTTTAAAAATTGATGGTCAGGTTGCGGCCTTGGTTAAACCTCAGTTTGAAGCAGGTAAAGATAAAGTTGGTAAGAAAGGTATTGTGCGAGATAAGAAAGTACATAAAGACGTTATAATCCACACAATGGAGACTGCAATTGGTTTAGGATATGATGTTTCAGGTTTAACCTACTCACCAATTACTGGGGGGACTGGAAATATAGAATTCTTGATGTTATTAACAAATACAGAAGGTGAACCTGGAAAAATTGATTCGACAATTGATATTAATGCGGTAATCGAAGATGCGCATTCAGTATTTCATTAATGATGGATATCTAAATGGTCAGATAAGGGGAGAGATGTAAATGCTTCAGCATCTTACAATTAAAAATTTTGCGATTATAGAAGATTTAACAATTGATTTTGATTCCGGCATGACCGTCCTTACTGGGGAAACGGGTGCAGGGAAGTCAATCATTATTGATGCTGTTGGCTTATTAGTTGGTGGTCGTGGGTCAACAGATTTTATTCGCTATGGTAGTGAAAAATTTGATTTACGTGGTATTTTTTATATGCCTGATCTTTCAGATGAGGGACGAGCTATGCTGGTAGATAATGATATTCCCTTTGATGATGCTCAGTTGATGATCGTTCGACAACTGGATACAAACGGTAAGAATACGATTAAAGTTAATGGCGTTTCTATGACGGTAAGTATGCTTAAAGCTTTAGGGACGCATATTGTAGATATCCATGGACAAAATGAGCATCAATCCCTAATGAATACTAGCAATCATATTCATTTGCTGGATCACTTTGCAAAAAATGATATCGCTCCTAGGTTAGCAGAGTATAAAGAAGCATATGCTAGCTATCAAGCTGCTAAAAGAAAGTTAGATAGTCAGAATTTAAATGAACAAGAAGCAGCTCAACGTGTAGATCTACTGAAGTTTCAAATAAATGAAATTGAATCAGCTAACTTACAAGTTGGTGAAGATGAAGCTTTGATTATCGAACGCGATCAACTACAAAATTTTCAAAAAATTGCGGATGCATTAGGCGCTACTAATAGTTTATTATCTAATTCAGAATTAAATATCATAGACCTAGTTGGTCAAGTTATTAGTGAATTGGAAACTATTCGTGATTTTGACTCAACTTATAGTGATTACTATGAGCAAACAACTGGTACTTACTATGCCTTACAAGATTTAGCCTCTAGCATTTCAGACCAGGTTGACCAGCTACATTATGACCCTAACCGATTAGATGAAATCATCGAACGGTTAGCTGTTTATAAGAATCTTACCCGGAAATACGGTGAAGATACAGAAGCGATTTTAATATATTTGGATAAAGCGAAAGAAGAATTAAAACAGATTGAAAATCGTGAATCAAACCAACAGAAATTAAAGGCTGCTGTAAAAAAAGCGCATACCAATGCATTGGCTATAGCACAAAAATTGTCTGATAGTAGAAAAGCAGCTACTGCTGGATTAGTAAAAGCAATCGAAGGTCAAATGCAAGCACTCTATATGGAAAAAGCAAAGTTCCGTGTGGATATGCTAGCATTGGATGAAATAGGGCCGGATGGCATGGATGATGTGGCCTTTATGATTGCTACAAACCTTGGAGAGCCATTTAAACCTTTAGCTAAAGTTGCATCAGGTGGAGAGTTATCACGGTTGATGTTAGCTATGAAAACTATTTTTCAAAATGCATCTGGTGTTACAGCGATTATCTTTGATGAAGTGGATACAGGTGTATCTGGACGTGTGGCACAAGCAATCGCAACTAAAATGTTTGAGATTGCCCTTAAAGCTCAAGTTTTATGTATCACCCATTTACCCCAAGTTGCTTCTATGGCAGACCACCAATTATTTATCTCTAAAGAAGAAAAAAGTGATCGCACTTATACTAATGTACGCTTACTAACAAATGAAGAACGCATAAATGAAGTTGCAAGAATGCTAACTGGGTCAAATATTACCGCAGTTGCAAAAGAGGCAGCAGCGGAGCAAATTGAAGAAGATCAACAATTTAAAGCAAATCTTCGCTAAAAATAGAAGGAGTGGGCGCATGAAACCCAAACTAATAGTGATAGCTGGACCGACTGGAGTAGGAAAGACTAGCTTATCTTTAAAATTAGCCAAAGCATTTAATGGCGAAATTATTAATGGTGATTCCATGCAAATATACCAATCCTTAGATATTGGTACAGCAACACCAACTGAAAGTGAACAAGCAGAAGCAGTGCATCATTTAATTTCATATGTCAAAGTTGATGAAGGTTATTCTGTTTCCCGCTTTAAGTCAGATGCAAAGTCGGCGATGGAGGATATTTTAGCTAAGGGTAAAATCCCTATATTGGTTGGTGGAACTGGTTTATATCTGGAGTCTTTCATTTATGATTTGTCATTAGGTGGAGACAACTTAGAACATCCTGAGTTTCGTGCGCAAATGCAAACATTAGCTAAAAACGAAGGAAACCAGGTTGTCTATCAAAAATTGGTTGATTTAGACCCTAAAGCAGCTGAACAAATTCATCCAAATAATTTAAAGAGGGTTATTCGAGCACTGGAAGTAGGGACTTTTTCAGATCAACTCTTTTCTGAGCAATCAGAAACGCATGATAACCATGTTTCTCCTTATGATTTATTTATTATTGCTTTAAAAACAGACCGTCAAGTTCTATATGATAGAATTAATATGCGTGTAGATGATATGGTAAACCAAGGCCTTATCGAAGAAAGTAAATGGTTGTTGGCTCAAAATCTAGATCCAAATCAACAATCAATGAAAGCCATTGGATATAAGGAACTATTTCCTTATATACGTGGAGAGATACCACTTGAAGTTGCTTTAGAAGATTTAAAGCAAAATTCAAGACGGTACGCCAAACGCCAAATAACATGGATCAAAAATCGTTTAACAGATGTGCATTGGGTAGATTTAGTAGCACATCCTGAAAATTTACAGGATCTGTTAAAACTAGTTGATAATTTTTTGAATTCTGCTAGTATGCATTAGCCTAGATTTTCGGTCCAGAAGGAGGAAGAAGTATGCAACAAGTTTTATTAGCAGCAGTTCAGACACCTGATATTAGTGACCGTCAATTTGATATGCAAATTGAAGAATTAGAGGAGTTAGTGAATACAGCAGGTGGAGAGGTTGTAGGATTAGTTTCTCAAAAACGTGAACGCTATGATGCTAGAACCCTTATTGGTAAAGGGAAAGTGGAAGAATTAGCGATGCACGCTGATGCAAACGAAGCTGATTTAATCATTTTTTACCAACAATTAACGCCATCACAAAATAATAACCTTCAACAAGCCGTGGATTTCCCAGTAATTGACCGTATTCAATTAATTTTAGATATTTTTGCTATGCGCGCAACTTCAAAAGAAGGTAAGTTACAGGTTGCTTTAGCACAAAATGAATATCTTTTACCACGATTGGCTGGTAACTATAATGCACTCTCCAGACTTGGTGGGGGAATTGGGACAAGAGGTCCTGGTGAAACAAAAATTGAACAAGACCGTCGGGTGCTTCGAAATGAAATTCAGCGTATTAAGGGAGAGTTAAAAGAAGTTGAAAAACACCGTAGCCGTACTCGTGAGAATCGAGAAAAGGGCGCTATTTTTCAACTGGGTTTAATAGGTTATACAAATGCTGGAAAGTCAACGATTACCAACGCTTTAACGCAAGCAGATACTTTAGAAGAAAATCAATTGTTCGCAACTTTGACACCGTTAACTCGGGTATTTTCGTTAAATAACCATTTCCAAATGTCTATTACCGATACAGTAGGATTTATTCAAGATTTACCCCCACAAATTATTGATTCATTTCATTCAACTTTGGAAGAGAGTCGACAGGTAGATTTGATGTTGATTGTGATTGATGCATCCTCTCCATATGCGGGTGAACAAGAAGCGGTGGTATTAGATACCCTGAAGCAGTTAGATATGTTAGATGTACCACATTTATTCGTTTATAATAAGATGGATAAGTTAGATAGCAGTCAAGCTGTTTTAGCCTTTAATCAACCAAATATACAGATTAGTGCTAAATCTGATGATAGCATTCAAAACTTATTAATGGCTATTATCGATGAATTGAAGAAGCAATATGATGAAATTGAAATTTCGGTTTCCCCAAGTCAGATTGGTAATTGGATGGGATTACAAGATCATATTTATTTTGAAAAAATGGACTTCGACGAGGAGACACAAACATACAAATTGCATTTATTTAAGCCTAAATATTTACAATTGCCTAAGTCTAGATAAAAAGCGCTTGACAGAACCTACAATCTTGGTATAAAATTTAATAGTTGTCATCTAAGGTTGACAGCTTTTGTTAGGATAGCTCAGCTGGATAGAGCAACGGTCTTCTAAACCGTAGGTCGTGGGTTCGAATCCCACTCTTAACATCATCGAGAATAGCGTTGTATCAAGGTTTATATACTTTGGTGCAACGCTATTTTTCTTGTAATTTAACAAAAGTTGACAAGAAAGTTACCAGAATTCTTAAAGTTTGTTTATGTTTTATCTCATTCTCTATATTCACATCAATATGGTTAAGCTAGAGGGTTTGTTATAATAAATATATAGCTACAAGTTTCTATGAGCGAATTGTCACTAGATTTACATAAGAAAGTTAACCTTTTGTAAAGATACGTCATTTAATGCTTGCAATTTGTATTATTATGATAAAATAGTTATAAGATAAATGGGAGGTAGAACCATGAAAAAAGTTTATTCAGTTTTAGGTATTTCTTTATTAGCTTTATCATTGGCAGCTTGTGATAATGTCGATGCTGCATTGGGTATGTATTCAGATGAAACAGTATCTAGTGAAGAAAGTAGTTCTTCTTCAACATCATATGAAAGTGCATCTCTAAATGTTGTGGATTCTGACAGTTCTTCAACAAGTGATGAGTCCCCAGAGGCTAGTTTAGATTCAGAAAGTGATGACGTAGCTGCGTCAAGTGAGGAAACAACCCCCGCTGAGGAAGTTGATACGAGTTCGTCAGTGGCTAGTGAAGCAGCCAATGCGCAAGCAATGACGACTGAAGAAATTGAATCATCAATTATTGCTGCGGAACCGGAAGTGTATTCACAGTCATCAGAAGCTGTGCCATCAAGTGAAGTTGAAGCACAAGAGTCAAATGTCACTACTGGACAACCAGCCGCTAATCAAGGTGCTTTTGATAACGGACGTGCCCGTGAGTTGCTATCTGAAGCAGCACCATTAATTTCTGCAGATTCGCAAGGTGCATATCAATCTGATGAGTATTTCTTCTTACCAACATTAGTGAATGAAGATTTAGCACAAGTTGATGTTTACAGACAATCTCCAGATGGGCAAGGTCATTCTAATTTAATCGCAACTTATCGTTATGATGCTCATACTGGTACATTAATGGTCATGGATGTAGTGAGCGGTACTTGGCAAAATACGGGACAATAGAATCGCTTAGTGTATACAAATAAATTTAAACTGGTGATTTTAATGATGCTAAAGGGTATATAGCATTTGTTTAAAAACACCAGTTTTTATTTGTAATAAATAAAAGAAGAAAACTTGTTAAATGCCTTTAAATTAAGTAGTATTATGAGTATAGAATTGAGGTGGCAAGAGTGAAAGATAAATTGAAGAATCGTGTTATCCCGATGACCTTGGCTTCGGTTAATCAGGCAAATATTGCTGGTAGTGCTGCGGAAATGTCCTATTATTTTTTATTATCACTGTTTCCATTATTAATGATGATTGCCAATATAATTCCGATGCTACCTTTTGATCCTGATTCAGTTGTCAGTCTGCTTGAAACGTTATTACCAGATCAGGTAGAGCCTATCATTGTACCTACACTGGAGTCTTATCTATCTTCTGATACAACAGGTGCGTTATCAGTGTCATTTATATTGATTCTCTGGTCAGGGTCAACTGCCTTTGGGACTATGCAGAATGTGTTAAACCGGACCTACGGCATTACAGATAAGCCTAACTTTATTATTACTAGGTTATTTTCATTTGCGATAGCCTTTGTGTTAGTGATATTTGCTGTCGCATTGAGTGTGTTATTTGTTTTTGGACAAACACTTTTAGAAGCCGTAAATCAGTTTATTGATGTACCAATACAATTGTTTGATATATTTACCAGTGTAAAGTGGCCGATTTTATTAGTCGTATTGGTCTTGGTATTTACTTTTATCTACCAATTTATTCCACATCATAAATATCCCATTAAGTTTGCGGTACCAGGCGCGATTGTAGCGACAGTTCTTTCTGCCGTACTATCTGGTGGATTCAGTTTTTATGTCAATAATTTTGGCGGATCTTCTGTTTCTAACGGTACAATTGGCGTATTCATTGTGTTAATGATTTATCTTTGGTTGACATCGATCGTGGTAATTGCAGGTGCGATGATTAATCATATTGTTTATCGTTTGAAAAATGTAGAAGAGTTTATCGATTCGAGTCCAAATTATCATACAACAACATCTGCGAACTTCCCTTTTATGGATAAAAAGACAATCGCATTAGGAACATTAAAGCGTCAACCAGGAGATATAACCATTATGGATAATCCTGCGCGACCACAAGTAAATAGAGATTAAAGGGGCGCATTATTTTGGAAAAACGTTCGTCAAATCGACGATTAAAAAAGAAACCAACAAGTAGAGTCGATATCACTATCGTCATATGCGTCATGTTGTTAGCTTTAGTGAGTATCGCGACAATTTTTTCAACGACATATTTACAGTACGATTCTGGTTCTTACTCTGCAACTATTATGCAAATCGCTTGGTTTGCGGTAGGGGCGGTAGCAGCTACTGTTGTGATGCAGGTGGATCGGGAAACCTTATACCATTTTGCACCAGCTGCCTATGGTTTAGGCTTGATACTATTAGTTTTAGTGTTAATCTTTTATGACCGAGAACTGGCCGTTACCAATGGGGCACATTCATGGATCACAATCGGACCATTGTCTTTGCAACCTTCTGAGTTAATGAAAGTTGCTTATATTATTATGATGGCTTATTTAGTACAAGGCTATAATGACGAAGGACGTAGACTTGGTGTTGAGGATATGAGCATGGTAGACCGGGTTAAGTTTGATGGTCGTTTTCTATTAAAATTGACACTCTGGACAATTCCACCAGTTGCTTTAATTATTGCACAAAATGACTTAGGAACAACGCTAGTTTTCTTGATGATGTTTATTGGCATTATTTTTGTATCAGGAATCACTTGGTACATTATTTTACCGGCTTTCTTATCTTTTGCAGTAATTGCGTTAGTATTGATTATACTAGTGGTTTACCAACGTGACCTATTATATACCTTAGGTTTCCAAGACTATCAATTTGCTCGTATTGACTCATGGTTAAATCCTTTTGGTAATTCAGCGAATGAATCCTATCAATTGGCGCAAAGTCTAAAAGCTATTGGTTCTGGGGGTATCCTAGGAAAAGGTTTAGGACAATTCCAAGTCCATGTACCGGTTAGAGAATCGGATATGATTTTTTCAACAATTGGTGAAAATTTTGGTTTCATTGGGTCAAGCTTTGTTGTATTGTTATACTTTATCTTAATATTCCAAATGATCTCAGTTGCCTTTAGAGCACATGATGCTTTCTATGCTTCAATGGTTTCCGGAGTAGTCATGATGTTTACCTTCCATATCGTAGAAAATATCGGTATGTCTATTGGTTTATTACCACTAACAGGTATACCTTTACCGTTAATTTCAGCTGGGGGTACTGCTTTGATTACCAGCATGTTAAGTATTGGTTTGATTTTATCTATCAAGTATAATGAGGGATTAGCTGAATCACAGTTGACTAAGAATCCAGTTGTAAAATCTGTTCGTTGGATTAACCGTCTAATACCAAAAAAGATTTTAGATAAATTAACCTAATATTATAAATCATTTCAGAGGTGAAAAATTTGCATAAAGTATATAGTAAAGAGGGCTTATACCTTGAAGAACTTCAAGATGGGACAATTCGCATTGGCTTATCTGCATATGGGTCTGATGCTGTAGGTGATGTTTCTTACTTCGCATTCTTTGATGATCATGAACTTATTGAGGGGAATCCTTTTTTCTCAGTAGAGGGATCAAAAGCGGTTACTGATATGTTAGCACCATTATCAGGGAAAATTGTTTCGAAAAATGACTTGCTAGTGGATGAACCAGACATATTGAACGATAGTGATGAGCGTCGTAAATGGCTGGTTATTGTAAATAGTAATCAGAATATTAATTGGGATAGTTTCCTACTTGAAGACCGACCAATTGAAGACTAAAAATAAAAGCTGGATCTCTTAGCCAATATGATTGGTATAGGTCCAGCTTTTTTTACATTAAGGAAAAGAAGTAGGCAATTTCTTCAATAGTATATTTCTTACGGTATGTTTCAAACTTAGATAAGAAATGGATAACTGCTGAAGCTTTTACGTCGTTAACCAATTCCGTATATTTGCTAGGTATTTCTGCTTGTTTTGCACCTATAGGAAAATTCTCTTTTATTGATTTTGTCAATTTATGAACAAATGATGGATCACCATTCTCACCTAGTAGGATAGTGGCCCTAGATGCTTCTTTAGAGAAATAAGATAGTATATGGAAAAGTACATCATACTTAGCTGATTCTGAAAATAATATGTCGCCTTGACTGATAACTGTATTTTCTAAATGATTGATAATTTCATTCTCAATTTCTTCCACCAAGGCGTATTTGTCATCGAAATAACGGTAGAATGTTGACCGGTTTAATCCAGCCTCTTTCACGATATTCGCAATGGTAATCGTATTAAATGGTTGAGTTTCCATCAATGTAATCAGCGCATTTTTTATTGTTTCTCGTGTTTGAACGGTTTTATTCGTTGTGGTCATTTGTGCGTCCTTTTCATTTATAAAGTATACTTGTTATGTCCTAGTAAATTTTATCATATTTTTGAAAAATAAGACATATTGTCCTATTCTGTTCTAGTCATGAAAACCAAGATATTATAAGCTTAAAAGGCAGTAAAAATAAAAGGAGTTTCAAAAAAATGCTTGAACTGAAGAATCTTAAGAAAACTTATCAAGTTGGCGATACAGTTACACACGCTTTAAATGATGTTTCGCTAGCTTTTAGAAAACAAGAATTTGTCGCTATTTTAGGTCCTTCTGGTTCTGGAAAGACCACCTTACTAAATGTAATTGGTGGATTAGACCAATATGATTCAGGGGATATGGTCATTAATGGGCAATCAACTAAAAATTTTAAAGATTTAGATTGGGATGCTTACCGTAATAATTCAATTGGATTTGTTTTCCAATCTTACAATATTATCAGTCATTTAGATGTATTGAGTAATGTTGAATTAGGGATGACCTTGTCTGGCGTAGCCAAGGAAGAAAAACGAGAAAAAGCTAAGAATGCCTTAATTCGTGTAGGCCTTGAAGATCATATGCATAAACAGCCCAACCAATTGTCTGGGGGGCAAATGCAACGTGTGGCAATTGCACGGGCTTTAGCTAATGATCCTGATGTATTATTATGTGATGAGCCAACTGGGGCTTTAGACTCTGAAACTGGCCAACAAATCATGGATCTGATACAGGAATTATCTACTGAAAAATTGGTGATTATGGTTACCCACGACGGGGAGTTAGCTCACCAATATGCGAACCGTATTATCAACTTTAAAGATGGTAAGGTAATCAATGACTCAAACGCATACGATAATGAAGATGTAGATGCTACTTTAGATATGCGCCGAACTGGCATGTCCTATTTAACTGCTCTAAATCTTTCTTTTAAAAATATAATGACGAAAAAAGGACGGACATTTATCACGTCTTTTGCTTCAAGTATCGGAATTATCTCAATTGCTGTAGTGCTTTCGCTTTCAAATGGTTTTCAAAAACAGATAAATTCTACTCAAGCTGAAACCAGCGCGCAATTCCCAGTCACTATTTCTCAAGTAGCACAGGATTCTTCAAATTTTACAATGTCTACTCAGGAAGAAACTGAATATCCGAGTAAAGATATTGTAATTGCTAACGAGGACCCAGCTTCAGCCGGGCAACACGAGAATGATATTACAGATGACCTTGTCCAATATGTGAAAGATATTGATCCTAATTTGACTGAAGCTTTAAACTATACCTATTCAGCACAGTTAAATCTACTACGTGATGTAGATGGTGAAGTTCAGCAAGTTGCTTTCTCAAATTATGCGCAAGATTCAGCTACTAGCGAAATCCAAAGTTTTTATGCGACTTCCTCTGGTATGGGCGCTTCTACATTCCCAGAAGCTACTTCAGGTAATGAGAATGCCTTTTTATCGGAAAATTATGATGTACTTGCAGGGGAGTTGCCATCTGAAGAAACGGACCTTGTATTAGTAGTTGACGAGTATAATAAGGTCAACATCAATGCCTTGAACAACTTAGGTTTTGATTATGAAAATGGTGATGAAATTGCCTTCGACGATATCGTTGGTACAGAAGTTGTCATTGCGTCTAATGATGCTTATTATCAAGAGTTGCCGACGGGTACTTTCATTCCTAATCAAGACTTGAATGACGTCTACAATAACGATAACAATCAAACCCTACGTGTATCAGCTGTTATCCGACCAAAAGAAGATGCAACGATGGCTATTTTAACGGAGGGTATTAATTATTCGAATGCTTTAACTGAATCAACGATCGAGAGTAATCAAGATTCAGCTATTGTCCAAGCACAAAATGATAGTGATCGTTCAGTACTAACAGGTGAAACGCTAGATGATGCAGGCAAAGAACAAGTTTTAACTGCGCTTGGTGCAAATCCTATTCCATCGTCCATCATGATTTATCCTAAAAACTTTGAGACAAAAGATGAGGTACTTTCATACCTAGATGCTTATAACGAAGGTAAGTCAGAAGATGAGAAAATTTTATATACAGACTTAGCTGGTACTATGACAGAATTAACTGGTGGTATTATGGATGCGACAACATACGTATTAGTCGCTTTCGCCGGGATTTCATTAGTGACTTCAATGATTATGATTGGGATTATTACATACACTTCAGTGCTAGAACGTACAAAAGAAATTGGTGTACTAAAAGCTTTAGGCGCTCGAAAAAAAGATATCACGCGTGTATTTGACTCGGAAACATTAATCTTAGGTGTCCTATCTGGTTTAATTGGTGTTGGGACGGCTTACTTACTAACAATCCCAATTAATATATTAATTGAATCATTAACTGACCTAAAAAATGTGGCAATCCTAGACCCAGTTCATGCAGTGACTTTATTAATCATCTCAACTGTATTAACTGTTTTAGGTGGACATATTCCAGCCCGTATGGCAGCGAAAAAAGATGCGGCTGAAGCGCTACGTGCTGACTAGTTGTCATTTCAAAAAATATTAATATAAACTGAATATATAAGTATCCTCCTTGGCTCGATGTGAATAGCATTCAGCTTAGGAGGATTTTTTTAAATTACACCAATTTGAATGCCTTGACGACCCAAAAGGCATTTGGTAGAATGCTAGTTAAACTAATTGGAGGTGGTAAACGAATGTCTAGTGACTCGACTGACGGTGAGCAGAGGTGCTTTTTTAACTTGCCTTACTTTTTAATTGAATAGGAAAAGATGCTAGTGCGTTATTTAGGGAGAAATTCTAAATAAGGGGCTTTTTTGTGCTACCTATGAATTAAAAAGAAAAGGATGAAAAAAATTATGAATAAAAAAGATTTTCAATTAACGATAGCAGAAATACTCAAAAAATTTCAGGTTTCTTCAATTGAAGAAGGACTAGATGAAATACAGGCTAAAGAATTGTTAGATACATATGGTTATAACCAATTAACTGCAAATAAAACATCAAAATGGCGCATTTTACTACGTCAATTTCACAACACGATTATTTATATTTTGATGTTTTCTGCCTTCTTAACCCTGCTGATGGGGCATTATTCTGACGCCATCATTATTGGTATTGTCGTCGTCGTCAATGCTTTGATCGGTTATTTTCAAGAAGCGAATGCTTCAGATGCTTTGGAAAGAATTAAAGAAATGTTATCGACTGAAGCGACAGTCTATCGAAACAGTGTCCGTCAAGATATACCCGCAAATCAACTTGTTCCTGGAGATATCGTTTTTCTTGAAGCTGGAGATAATGTTCCAGCGGATATCCGGATTGTAGAAGCAGATAATTTACGGATACAGGAATCAGCTCTAACTGGGGAAACAGATTCTGTTGAAAAAGATATCGTATTGATTGAAGATGAAAATACACCCTTAGCTGAAAGGATTAATATGGCCTTCGCTTCAACCTCGGTTACTTCTGGTAGTGGGAAAGGGGTAGTTGTTGCCACTGCAACTTATACTGAAATTGGGAAAATTTCTGATGTTGTGAATGCAACCGAAAACCGCCAAACACCTCTAATGAAGGAAATTGATGGTCTTGGAAAAGGGATAACTTATGTGATAATGGCGGTTGCGATTGGCTTATTTGTTTTAAGCTTAATTCAACAAACTTATGCTATTTCTGTATTAACTCTTGCAGTCGTTACGATGATAGTTGGTTCAATTCCAGAGGGACTACCAGCAACAACTTCAGTTGTACTTGCTATGGGAGTGAGCGATATGGCAAAGAATAAAAATACTATTATTAAGACTTTGCCAGCGGTTGAAACGTTAGGTTCCGTTGATGTTATTGCGACAGATAAGACTGGTACGCTAACTAAAAACGAAATGACCGTAAAAGATATTGTCCTAGCCAATCAGACCTTTGAAGTTACAGGAGATGGCTATGCACCAGAAGGACAAATTAAAGCTAATACGCCCTTAACTACAAACCATCAGCAAATTCTACAGCAATTTCTTGAGGCTGGTTATGAAGCTAACGATACCGTCTTGGTTAAAGAGAACAATCGTTGGTCCATTAACGGTGAACCAACAGATGGTTCATTTTTAACCCTATATCATAAAGCAATTGCTTACCCAGAAAAACCTGAGTATGAAGAACTAGACATGTTACCATTCGATTCAGATAATCGTTATATGGCGAAATTAGTAATGAATCAAGAAAAAGATCATATCCTATTTATTAAAGGATCACCCGATAAATTGTTTGAAATGGCCAAAAAATACAACTCAACTTTTGATCAAACATATTGGTCAAATCATGTTCGTCGACTATCGAAAGAGGGGAAGCGGGTGGTTGCTGTAGGTTATCAAAACGTGACTGGAGATATTATAGATGAGCATGTCTTTGATCAAGGTATTCAGTTACTCGGACTAGCTGGTATCATCGATCCACCGAGAGAAGAAGTAATCGCTTCTTTAAAAGAAATGAATCAAGCAGGCGTTCAAGTTAAAATGATTACTGGAGACCATCCCTTAACTGCTAAAGCTATTGGAGAAAAACTAGGCCTGGCTTCAGAAATTCATGCTGTAACTGGTGCTGAACTCGATCAGATGGACCGAACAACTTTCCAGGAAGCGGTGTTAAGTAACCAAGTATTTGCGCGAACGACCCCACAAAATAAATTAGATATTATAAAAGCTTTGCAAGCAAAAGGGAAAGTCACAGCAATGACTGGGGACGGGGTTAATGACGCACCTGCCCTTAAGCGAGCCGATATTGGAGTAGCTATGGGTGTTAGTGGTACAGATGTGGCTAAAGACTCAGCTGATATGATTTTAACCGATGATAACTTTGGTACGATGTCAGCGGCTATCCGTGAAGGTCGTCGTATTTACGATAACATTAAGAAGAGTATCCTATTTCTATTACCAACATCCTTTGCGGAAGGTTTAATCATTGCCTTTACTATTATGATGCAAAAAGAACTACCGCTTCAAGCAACACAATTATTGTGGATTAATATGGTTTCTGCAATTACAATTCAGTTCGCCTTTATATTTGAACCTGCCGAACCTGGTATTATGAATCGATCACCACGTAAGACAGGTAATAAGTTAATGAGCCGACATGACGTTTGGCAGATGGCCTATGTATCAGTCTTAATGGCGGTGATTAGTTTAATTGCGCACGATTGGTTATTGGCCCAAGGTGTTAGCCAACCAGTTGCAAGTACAGTGATAGTAAATACAGTTGTATTGAGTAAAGTATTTTACCTGTTTAATATTCGTACTAGTCAGTCAGCATTTTCAAAGGCTAGTTTTACCAATCCCAAAGCTTTCTGGATTATTGGTGTCATGATTATTTTACAAGTATTATTAACTTATGTACCTTTTATGCATACTGCTTTTTCAACAGCAGCTATTTCCATTGTAGGGTGGTTGATAGCAATTGTTTCTGGGGTAATGATCTTGTTCATAACAGAGTTGGATAAATGGTTGCATAATAAACGCATTAAAAATGATAAACATCAATCTTAAAATAAAAACTACTGCTTTCTCAGCTTGAGTAAGCAGTAGTTTTTTCCATATATAAATTTATCTATTGATTTTCTTGTTCTTTTACATAGTTTTCATATACTTGATTGGCATCAATATTTTGTTCCCATACTGGTGTATACGTCGTGTCTACCGTTTTGGCAAATTCATCGGTTTCAGGTGACATATATGTATTCACAACGGTTTGAAGGTTCGGGTCGTCTAATTCATCACCTCTGACGGCTATAGATAAGAAGTACTCGGGTGGTGTTTGCTCAGGGTCTTCTAAAGCAATAGCATCATCAGCAGTTAACCCAGCATCTACAAAGTAAGAAGCTGATGAAACAGCTAAATCTAAATCAGCTAATGACCGTGGTAATTGAGCAGCTGGCATATAAGTGAATTGGATATTTTTTGGATTATCAACGATATCTGCTTCAGTTGGGAAAGTTCCAGCATCATCGGCTAAAGTAATTAAACCACTGGCATCTAGAAAATTGAAAATATAGCCTATACTAACAGCATCATCATTTAAACCAATCTCAGCATTCTCAGGTATATCGTCAATACTTTTCACTGAATCATCACTAGCAAATAGCCCTAATAAAGAGGCGCGGGAGAATGCGATAGGACGAATATTACTATCTTGCTCTTGGTTAAAAGTATACATAAAAGGAATATATTGGAAATTATTTAAGTCAATCTCGCCTTCGGCTAAAGCAGTATTAGCCGCGGTAAAATCGCTAAATAGTACAACATCTAGGTTGATATTGCTGCCATTTTCAGCTAAGCGGTCAGCAACAGATTCCCAAATATCTTCAGTAATAGAAGATACAACACCAACTTTTAAGTTGACTACTTCATCGTTAGTACTTGCTTCACTGGTTGTTTGGCTTGTACTAGCATCATCATTATTTGTACTTTCTGAACCGCTTGTCATACCACATGCTACTAGAAATGGTACCAATAAAACCCATAACAATTTACCAAATTTCATAAAAAAAGCCTCCTATAATCTGTTGTAGTTTAAATATAAATCTATTATACTCTAAACTAATAAACTATAAATAGAAAGCGATTTAAATAACTAAAAATTGTGGAACCAATCGAATATAGGTAACATGTTTGCATCTTCATTATCTGTCATCATTTCAGGATGCCACTGTATCCCTAATATATTATACGTTGATTTGTTCTTATCCACTTCGTAAGCTTCAATTACACCATCATTAGCCCAAGCTGTGGCCTTAAGCAATGGTGATAAGTCTTCTATTACTTGGTGGTGATAAGTATTGATTAGCAATGTTTTAGGATTGTTAAAAAGATTACTAATGATTGAGCCTTTTTCTAATTGAATAGAGTGGTGAGGGAAGTGCATACGACTCCAATTCTGGATGTGCTGTACAGCATTTGCTTGACCGATGGGATACTCGCTTAGGTCTTGATAGACGGTACCATTCAATAAAATGTTAATCAACTGGAAACCGCGACAAATAGCTAAGATTGGAATATTCTTCTTGGTTGCTGCTTCAAATAGCGCACGCTCCCATCGATCACGTGGCGGATAGACACTTTGCAACTTAGGAGAAGGTTCACGACCATATAATAGCGGGGAAACGTCTTGACCACCAGTAAATACTAAGCCATCTAGATTAGCAACGTATTGTTCTGCCAAGGCCAGGTCTTCTTGTAGTGGGATAATAATAGGAATATGGCCAGCCATGGTTAATGATTTACTATAACCATGCGGACTATAATCACGCATAAATTCATCCCAATCATGATCAAGCGCGTTGTGGTTCCCAGTAACGCCGATGATGCGTTTATAAGTGGATACTTTATTATTCATACTGTCACTCCAAACTTTGATTTCCAACCTATTATACCAACAAATATAGGGGTAGGGTCAACTTAGACTACTTTTGCTAATTGATAGCTATAAAGAATTACAATTGATCGTTAATTTATGCTGAAAATTGAAGTCAGAAACTTCGATAATTGCAATCCTGAATGGTATATTTATTGCAATATGTTAAAGAAAGAGGGAATCAAAGATGAGTCTATCCGTTAATTTACCCAGTTTCACAATAGGACCGGATGCCTATCAAGAAATCAAAAAATATGCAGGCTTTATTGGTGAAAAAGTTGCCATCATAGGTGGTAAAACTGCCTTAGAGAAAAGTTTACCACGTCTACAACCGGCGATTGAAGGGAGTGGGTTAACGATTACAGCGATTGAATGGTATGGTGGTGAAGCGTCGTATAGTAATATCGACCGTCTAGTAAGTTTAGATCAAGTTCAGGCAGCAGATATGATTTTTGCGGTAGGTGGAGGCCGCGCCATTGATACAGGAAAAACAGTAGCTGATAAACTTGCTAAACCAGTCTTTACTTTTCCAACAATCGCTTCAAACTGTGCGCCAACATCAGCTGTATGTGTCTTATACCATGATAATCACGAATCTGCTGGTTCTTACCGTCTTGATGCGCCAGCAGTACACTCGTTTGCGGATTCAACTATTATCGCAGAAGCACCTGAGAAGTATATTTGGGCCGGTATTGGAGATGCGATTTCTAAGGAAGTTGAAGCTTCATTTTCAGCCAAAGGTAGAGAATTGGCCTACAAAAATACGATAGGTGTCCATATCGTACAAGGAACTAATCAACGTATCATGAAAAATGGTTTAGCTGCTCTTGAAGCGGCTAAGGCTCATAAAGAATCTCCAGCAATTGATAATATTTTATTTGAAATTCTTGGGACTACCTCATATACATCAGTCCTGGTAGATCACGACTACAATGGTCATTTTGCACATTCATTCTACTACGGTGTAACAGTATTACCTCAAGGTGAAAATCATTTGCATGGGGAAATAGTTTCTTATGGGGTATTAATTGTCTTACAATTAGCTAAACAATTTGATCAACTAAAAGAGCTTCGTGACTTTATGATCTCTGTTGGCTTGCCAACTTCGTTAAAATCATTAAGCATTGAAAGTGACGAAGATTTAAAGGTAGTTTTAGATAAGGCTTTTACCTTAGACCATATTGAAACCTCTCCTTTCCCTATTGACCGCGAGATGGTGGAAGAAGCTATTAGAGAAGTAGAAAAATTAAACGCATAGAGATTGAATATGATTTGAAAGGGGATGAGGTAATTTACCGCATCCCTTTATTGATAATTGGGTTGGAACATTAAGTGAAATATATTTTGCCGTGGTTGTAAGAATCATGATAAAATGAGGGTGATAGAGGCGGTTTACATAGGAACAGTCTTTTATATCTAGCAAAAAAGTGATACAATAGATGAATTGTAAAGCAGTTTTTACAAAATGCCTAATTCTTAGTGATAGGTAATTAATTTATGTGCTGATTGAATTTAATTAAAACGTAGGAATCACCTTAAGATACGTGGATTCATGAAGCAAGCTTAAATATATAAATGAAAATAGAAGACAAGTTAGCATCTGACTAAGTTGATGATTTGTCTTATTTTTCGAGAGGAGAACACTTAATGGACTTAAAAAATCAAGTAGCTCAAGTCATCAAGTCGAGTATTGAAACAGATCTGACTTTAGACCAAATTCAAAATCTACTAGAAGTACCAAAACATGAGGGACATGGGGATATCGCTTTTCCGTGTTTCGTCTTTGCGAAAGAATTACGTAAAGCACCACAAGCAATTGCACAAGACTTGTCGACGCAAATGACAGGTGACATTGTTGATCATGTTGAAGCAGTTGGACCATATATCAACTTTTTCCTTAATCAAACATTGGTAACCCAAGCTATCCTGACAGAAATATATGAAGCGGGTAATCACTATGGTGAACTAGCAATCGGTCATGGAGAAAATATTACGATTGATATGTCTAGTCCAAATATTGCTAAACCAATGTCAATGGGGCACTTACGTTCAACTGTTATTGGTAATGCTATTGCCAATATCACTACTAAAGTTGGCTTTAATCCGGTACGAATTAACCACTTAGGTGATTGGGGTACACAATTCGGTAAACTGATTGTAGGTTATAAAAAATGGGGTTCAGAAGAAGCTGTTCGCCAAAATCCAATCAAAGAATTATTAAAATATTATGTTAAATTCCATGAAGAAGCTGAACAAGATGAAAGTCTTGAGGATGAAGGACGTCTATGGTTTAAAAAATTAGAAGACGGCGATCCAGAAGCCTTTGAATTATGGAAATGGTTTAAAGATGAGTCTTTAAAAGAATTCCAACGTGTATATGATATTTTGGGTATTCAATTTGATTCATATAATGGAGAAGCTTTTTACTCTGATAAAATGCCGGCTGTTATTGAGGAATTAGATGAAAAAGGTTTGTTAAAGGTAGACCGTGGTGCAACTATCGTTGATTTAGAGGCTTATAATTTAAACCCTGCTTTAATTAAAAAGTCTGATGGGGCTACTTTATATATCACCCGTGATTTAGCAACAGCCTTATACCGTAAAGATACATACAATTTTGATCAATCACTTTATGTTGTAGGGAATGAACAAAGTAATCATTTCAAACAATTAAAAGCAGTCTTAGAATTAATGGGCTATGATTGGGCAGCTAATATTAATCACATTCCATTTGGCTTAATTACACAAAATGGTAAAAAGTTATCTACACGTAAAGGTAATGTTGTTTTATTAGAAGATGTATTAAATGATGCTATCGACTTAGCGTTCAAGCAAATCAATGAGAAAAACCCTGATTTAGAAAATAAAGAAGAGGTTGCACATCAAGTTGGTGTGGGTGCTGTTATTTTCCATGACCTTAAAAATGATCGCCTAAATAGTTTTGATTTTAATTTAGAAGAAGTTGTGCAATTCGAAGGGGAAACTGGTCCGTATGTTCAATATGCGAATGCACGTGCCCACTCAATCTTGCGTAAAGGAAACTTTGATCCTGCTAAAATTTCGCAAATGTCCAACTTCAATTTAGATAGCGATGAAGCTTTCCAGGTATTGAAAGAATTGAACCGTTATCCAGATATTGTAGCTAGCGCATATGAAAAATATGAACCATCTGTTGTTGCTAAGTACTTATTAGCTTTATCTCAACAATTCAATAAATATTACGCACACACACGTATTTTAACTGAAGATGACCAGTTACAATCGCGTTTAGCGTTAGTTTATGCACTAACAAAAGTATTAGAGTCTGGTTTAGCTATTCTTGGTGTACAAGCGCCAAATCAAATGTAGTGGTTGAACATAAAATTTAAATAGAATTAAACAAAAGATGTTTTAATTAGAGAAGGGAAATGGTTTCCTTTCTCTTTTTATTTACTTATAATTTATATTTTATAGAGAATTCTCATCCTTCTTTAAAAAAACTTAAAAAAATATTGACTTTAATTGTCTAAGTCCTATAAAATAGTAAAAGCATAAAATCCTGTGAAATGTTGAGAGGGGACTCGAGATGTGATCACATAATAACAATTGTGTTCTTAGGTCAATTTGCGAATGGCCTTATTTTTTTGGAAAAATAAAGAAAAACAAATTTGAGGGAGATGTGAGTTATGGCAATTAAAGCAAAACCACTTTTATTAGATGTAGAGGAAAAACCATCGTTCGCGAAAGGTTTATTATTGAGTTTTCAACATATATTTGCAATGTTTGGAGCAACAGTATTGGTGCCGATTCTTTTAGGGATGCCCGTATCTGTTGCTCTTTTTGCGAGCGGAATTGGCACTTTAATTTATCAAGTTGCTACTAAAGCTAAAGTACCTGTATATTTGGGTTCTTCCTTTGCTTATATCACCGCTATGCAGATGGCGATTCAACAAATGGGTGGAGATGTTTCAGCCGCGCAAACTGGAGTAGTCATTTCAGGTATCGCCTATGTTATCGTGGCGGTTATTATTCATTTTACGGGGACTAATTGGATTGACAGGTTATTACCCCCAATCGTTATCGGCCCCATGATTATGGTTATTGGATTGGGTTTATCTTCTAGTGCAGTCGCGAATGCTGGTTTTGTTGAAGATGGTGATGTCAGAAATATCGTAGTTGCTGTGGCTACTTTCTTAATTACAGCAATGGTCCAAACGAGAGCCAAAGGGTTCTTTAAAATAATTCCTTTCTTAGTAGGGATTATTGGTGGTTATTTAGTTGCTTTATTATTAGGAATTGTTGATTTTACACCTGTACTAGAAGCAAACTGGTTTGAATTTCCTGATATTTATTTGCCCTTTAAAACAAGCCACTTTGAATCTTACAGTTTATACTTCGGTCCAGAAACTTGGGCAATTGTGCCGATTATCTTGGTAACCATTTCAGAACATATTGGGGACCATACAGTATTAGGTAAAATTGTTGGTCGTAATTTCCTAAAAGATCCAGGTTTAAGTAGAACGCTAATTGGTGATGGGGTAGCAACAGCAGTATCAGCTTTCATTGGTGGTCCAGCAAATACAACTTACGGGGAAAATACCGGTGTAATTGGTTTAACACGGGTTGCATCAGTGTCAGTTATTCGAAATGCGGCGATCATTGCCATCATTTTAGCTTTCTTAGGGAAATTCACTGCTTTGATTTCTACTATACCTAATGCGGTTATTGGTGGCATGTCAATCTTACTATACGGTATTATCGCAAGTAATGGTTTGAAAGTAATGATTGAAGAGCAAATTGATTTCAACAAAGTACGTAATTTAATTATTGCTTCAGCAATGTTAGTGATTGGTTTAGGTGGTGCAGTTCTAGACCTAGGCTTCCTTACGTTCTCAGGAACTGCTTTATCAGCAATCGTTGGTATCGTATTAAACCAAATCTTACCTGCAGAAGTCACTTTCCAAGCAGATCGAGATGTAAAATAGTTATTCTTTGTAAGGAAAAGGCGGTTGAGACATCCAGTCTCAACCGCCTTTTTTTCAATATTCAGATTAATCTTTTGAATAGTCTTTATTATCTCCTTGTAGTTCAGGGTTAGTCTCTACTTCGTGATACATGTTATGGATAGCAAGGACTACAAACAAGAATAAAAAGGCTGTTTGTAACCAAAATATCGTTAAATCAAACATACCATGTAGTAATACGATACTACAGAAACTACATACCAAGGCTAATCGCCTTCTGAGAATAGGGTATTTTCGCATTTGGTGAATCTTTTTACCAAGCGATATGATCGAGGGTAGTAGAATTCCGGTACCAACTACGCCGTATGAAAGTAAGGTATCTAGGACGATATTGTGAGCATGTTGGGTATACTTTTCGCCGTAATCCTGCCAAATATTTAGATAAGTAAGTGGACCTTGTCCAAACCAAAAGTTATCTCTTAATCCTTTAAAAGCAATTTCCCAAATGACGAATCTGTCCTCAAAAGCAAAACCCAAATCTTCAAATCTCGGAAGAAAACCTAGTTTTATCGAAAGTAGGGTACCGATAGTAGCAGTGAGAAAAGTACCGACGGCTATTTTTTTATAACCTAATACAAAATAGAATACAAAGAGTGTTCCAATCACCACAAGGAGTGATGTACGGGTTCCTGTATAGATAATAGCGAACAGGTTGGATAGTGATATGAATAAGAAAACCAATTTTTTACGATATTTCGTTGTTCGCATCATTTTGTAAAGGCCAATAAAGAAGAAGAATTCTAGCATCATGGCATAGTAATTAGGATTCGCAAAAGTCGCTTCAGCTCGTCCATTATGGATGCGATTAATTTCAGGAGATATAAAACTATAATCCCATTCGGGCACCCAATTTAAATATTCAAATGTTGCGAATATGAAGATAATAAACGAACCAATTAAAGCAATATTCAACAATTCTTCAACATAATAGGGTCGAATGACTTGCTGGTAATAGTTAAAATAAATTGCGATTGGAATAAAAGCAATTGAAATACCTAATCCTGCCCAGTTTTGAAAGATAAATGAGATCACGGCTGAATAAGCTATAAATACCCATATTGAGGTGGGCACCTCTCGCTTAATGTACCGAGGCCCAAGGAGTCCTAACATGAATAGAAATACGAATATTACAGCGAATGTAACAAGTGTCATGTAAAACGGAAATAAGTTACTGATAAATAAAATAGCAATCAGTAATGATTGAACTGGCCAGGTTAGTTGAGCTTCTGGTCTATTCACCAAAAGTACACCTCCCTAATGTAATCATAGATATCATTATAGCAACTTTTTACCCAAAAAACATACCTAGCTTCTAATATTATTAGATTTTTAAGACCTTAGCACCAAGCAGTATAATTAAAAGATGTCTTGAATAATGATATAATTAGGTATATTGATTGGAGGGACGGATATGGAAAAACTCATTTGGACCGGTCTTGATGAAAAGGATTTTAGACCCTACAAGACTTGGATCAACAACGGTAGTCCTGGTATTTGTGGCAGCTATTGTGCTGCCGTATTAACACATTATACGGTATTACGAGATACTAACCATCGAATGGTGAAAAATGACCTTATTGATGCTTTTAAAAAAGTGGTTGACGACTACCATCTACATAGTGGTACTTTCTACTGGAATGTAGAAACTGGGTTAAATTCGATATTTAATTTCGAAAACTATCGCGCAAAATCTGGTATTTTCCCCGATATTGAAGCACCTAAAATAATCGATCAATACCAATCACCAGTTATTGTAGGAACCCTAAAATATTTAGGTTCCTCTTATAAAAATCATTGGCTACTCGTTTATGCTTACGCATATGATGACAAAAATGATTTATATTTTAAAGCTTATGACAACCATGGTAACTACAAGGCAATTATTCCAGCTAAACAGACAAATGCTTATGTTTATTTGGAACCAATTCAAGAATCATCGTCGGACGTTTCATTAAAAGAGGCGCCAAATGAATTTGGACAGGATATTACCATAAGAACCAATCAAGCAAGGGTGAACTTTTTAGAAAAACAGGCCAAAGAAGCTGAAGAACGTAAGAAAAAACAATTTTTTGGGAAAGAGTGGAATGAATGGAAAGATATGATTATATAAGTATCGGCGGCGGAAGTGCTGGTATAGCGTCAGCCAACCGCGCAGCTGAATATGGGGCAAAAGCGCTAATTATTGAGAAAAGAGATGTAGGTGGCACATGTGTAAACCGAGGTTGTGTGCCCAAAAAGATTTCTTGGCATGGTACCATGCTAAGAGACCAAATCAATGAATATGGTTCTGCATATGGTCTAAACTTCACAGAAGAAGGTCCAGTTGACTATGCAAGAATGAAAGCTAATAGAGATGCGTATATTGACCGAGTTCATGATGGTTATGCATCTGGTTTTGCGTCACGTGGTACACATTATTTAGCAGGTGAAGCGAAATTTGTCGACAACCATACCGTAGAGGTCGATGGTGTGCAATATACAGCACCTCATATTGCAATCGTACCAGGTGGACGTCCGCGTTTAATTGATCTACCTGGTATTGATTTGGTAGATACGTCTGATGATTTCTTTGAATGGGAAGCATTACCGGAGAGTGTACTAATCATTGGTGCAGGATATGTAGCTACAGAATTCGCAGGTGTCTTAAATGGTTTGGGTGTTAAAACGACACAAGCTGTTCGATATGATCGGCCATTACGTAGCTATGATGCATCAATTATTGAAGTTTTAGTTGACGAAATGAAGAGAACTGGTATTGAATTACTGACACAAAGTGACCCTGAGTCGATCGAGAAATTAGATAATGGTTCGCTCCGTGTAAACTTTAAAAATGGTCACTATGCTGAAGCTGAAAAAGTAATTTATGCTATTGGACGAACACCAAATACGGATAATATCGGTTTGGAGAATACAGATGTCATTTTAACAGAATCAGGACATATTCAAGTTGATGATTATCACAATACTAGTGTAGAGGGACTATATGCTTTTGGTGATGTTATTGGTAAAGTGGAACTTACACCAGTAGCAATTATGGCAGGTAGAACCTTATCAGATACGCTTTTTAATAATGCAGATCCTTACTTACTAGATTATAATACTGTGCCAACAGTTATTTTCACTCATCCTGCAATTGGTGCAATTGGCTATTCTGAAAAAACTGCAAAAGAGGTTTTTGGAGAAGATCAAGTGAAGGTCTATAATTCAAACTTCACACCTATGTATTCGGCAGTTTCTGAAAACCGCCAACCCGCACGTTTTAAGTTAATTACGCGAGGACCTGATGAAGTAGTTATTGGTGTTCATGGTATTGGTTATGCAGTTGAAGAAATGATGCAAGGTTTTGCAGTCGGTGTTCGATTAGGTTTAACCAAAAAACAATTTGACCAAACAATTGCTATTCATCCAACAGGTGCAGAGGAATTTGTAACAATGAGATAAGTATAAAAAAGTAAAAACGTCTATGTGGGACTCGATGCCCATATAGACGTTTTTCTAATTTAGATTAAGTTTTAACACTTGTTTACTAGTGATATACACGCTCAATGTAGATTTTAAAGCCTATATCTGTAACATCAAAAGTAACATAATCGATAACCGCAGCCAAAATTTCTGTATTAAAAGTATCATTACGAATGCCTAGAAGGTCTTCATAATAATATTCAATTTCAGGTTGTCTTTTAGCATTTAGGTCATCTAATTGATCAATAAAAGATTGTGGAAGATCAGCTTTTTTACCGTCAAATTTAATGACAGAAGTAGATTGTTTATCGGTCGCAATGGATAAATCCATTTGATATTTATTAATTTCATAGTCATCAAATAAGTTCATAAATTCTGATACAATACGATTAACCTTTGCGTATTCTCTCATGTTCGTTAATTCTCTCCTTTATGACATCAAATATAGGGACAAGGAAGGCTGCGACGAACCCTCCAGAAAAGCCGTTATTATATAGATTTAATCCGGCGTGGGCATTACCGGTGTTATTCACAACGGCTGCATGTAAGGCACCAGCAATAAGACCTGCTCCCCATCCATAATGTCCAGCAATTGGCGCAAGGGTAGTACCGAATAATGCGGCTAATAGTGCACTAGTTGTATTAGGATTGTCGATATGCATGGCAATTTGCATCAAATATATACCAGCCATGATAGGAATAACATTAAATGGATGCTTACCAAACGCTGCAAAACCTATTACAGTCAAGACACCGCCGACAACTGCACCTTCTAATTGACCACCAACAATATGCACATATCCAATAGCAATAAAACCAAGGATACCCATATTCATTAAGGTAATAGGTGTACCAAATTCAATTACAATATCTGAAATTAACTGTCCAGAAGATTTACGTAATTTC
>JAEZWY010000212.1 GCA_023442905.1 Bacillota bacterium
ACATGGTGTTTTTCAGCTAATTCATGGACACGTAAGATAATAGCATGGTCTTGATCAGCAGTGTTTTGATATTTACTTTTAGCGTAATCGTCTATCTTCATCCGTTGACTAGTATTTTCACCTGGTAATCTGGATAAGCGACCAGAAGCTAGCGCAGAGTAAGGTGTAAGGGCAATATTATTTTCATCTGCAAATCGGTTCATTTCTCGTTCTTCTTCTCGGAAAATGAGGTTGTAGTGACCTTGTATAGAAACAAATTCAGTCAGGTTGTTGGCACGAGCATACGCGTTGGCAGTAGCGATTTGATAGGCATAGGCGTTAGAAATACCGATATATCTCGTTTTTCCAGCTTTAACCATAGCATCTAAAGCATGCATAATATCTGCCATTGGCGTATGATAGTCCCACATATGATAAATATAGAGATCAACATAGTCCATACCTAAATTGTTTAAACTAGTATTTAGTGAATGCTCGATATGTTGATGGGCACTTACTTGTTTTTGGCGTTCTTCTTCAGTTCGAGGAAGGAATTTAGTGGCTACGACGATATCTTGCCGATTTGCCAACTGCTTAAGGGCCTTGCCGACATATTGCTCACTTGTCCCGCCTTGATAAGCAATAGCCGTATCAAAAAAGTTGATGCCTTGATCTAGTGCGTGACTGATAATAGCAGTAGTGTCTTCTTGGTTTAGAGTCCAAGCGTGTCCCCCTTTATCTGGATCTCCAAAGCCCATACAGCCTAGACAAATCCGAGAAACAGATAAATCTGAATTACCTAATTTTACGTATTTCATAAAATATCACTCCTCAATAAAGTTAGATTAGGTTGAAGTATTTAAATGCATTATATAAGCCGTCATCTTCTGCTGCATCGGTGATATAGTCAGCGGCAGCTTTAATCTCATTGCCGCCATTTCCCATAGCAACGCCTGTTTCACAGATATTAAACATGGGAATATCAATTTTGGCATCTCCAAAAGCGAAAGTATCTTTGGCATCGACATTTTCATGGGCTAATAAATCCTTAATAGCTGTTTCTTTAGTAATGTTGGCTAGGGCTACATCACCAAAGAGGGCATGTTCACCGCGACCACCCCAAGTACCAACTTGATAATCAGGAAAAGCCTCTTTGGCATCAAGGTAATCTTGGTATGATTCCAAAACAAAGGAAATCTTGTTAATATCATCACGGTAAAGATCCTGATCAAATAACATTTCAGGGAATACAGATTCGACTGAAGCGTCATTAGGATTACCGTTACCTTTGTAAGCCACGTAATCTTGTACGGTTTGTCGACCACGTTCTCTAAATCCGCTTGATCCATATAAGCCAGAATTTGATTCTAAGTAAAATTCTAAGTTGCGGTCTAATAACCAATTAACGATTCTACGGGTCTCTTCACCAGTTAGATGTTTGTGGTAAATTACCTCTTCATCCACTTCAATATAATTACCGTTTCCACCTACATAACCATCAAAGCCGATATCTAAAATCTCCTTATACATTTCGGCTTTTGACCGACCAGTGACTGTAAAAACTTTGTGGCCGTTCTCTTGGGCCAGGTGAATGGCTTCTACAGCTGAATCAGGTAAAATGTTCTCGTAACTGACTAAGGTACCATCTACATCTAGAAAAATATACTTACTTGTCATTAATTAGGCTCCTTTTTAAACGAAATAAAACGTTTTCATATATAACACTTATATAATAAACGAAGATATTAAGAGATGTCAAATTGTATGGTTCTAATTATTTAAGTCAGTATAAGTTGAAAAAGAAACCGGTAACATGATATATTATTTTCAATAGGAAAAGAGTTTGGGGGTGTCAGCGTGCAAATCGTGCGAATATTCAATAACAATGCTGTATTAGCGCTTGATGAAGAGGGCGATGAAGTTGTAGCAATGGGTAAGGGATTAGGTTTTAGTCAGCATATAGGGAATTTGGTTGACCAAAATAAAATTGAAAAGATTTTTAAAGAAAATGCTGTAGATATTTCTGTTGAAGAATTATTTGTTACCTTATCTACGCCTGAAATTGATAGCTTGTTAGCAATTATTGATCTAGCAACTACCGAACTTGGGGAAAAATACCAGGCAAATCTTTATATTACTTTGGCTGACCATATTCATTTTGCCTTGGAGCGATTTGAAAAAGGGCTTGTCATTACCAATCCACTTGCTTGGAATATTCGACGACTTTTTCCGGATGAATATGCTATTGGCTATCAGGCCTTAGATATTATTGAGAACCATCTTCATGTGCGCTTACCCAATGATGAAGCATCGTCTATTGCCTTACATTTAGTGAATGCACGGATGAACCAAGGTGAGATGGACCAAACTATGGAAGTAGTCAAGATTGTACGCGGTATATTAGAAGTAGTGACACTCTTTTTCGGTCAGAAGTTTGATACAGAGTCAATTGCCTATAATCGCTTTATGACCCATTTGCAGTATTTCGCCTTACGGGTTATTCAGGGTGAGGCGCAAAATGGTTCAGGCCAGTTTTTATATGATCAAGTAAAGGAAAATTATCCTAAAGCGATGGCTTGTGCGGAGAGGGTTGATGATTATATTCATCATCAATATGCCTACAGAATTACGGATGAAGAGAAGTCGTATCTAGCGATCCATATAAACCGTTTAATTGAATCTAATTAATACCAGAAAAATAAATTTATGTTGATTAACAATATCTCATCCTTTTGAAATGTCGTGTAGATACAGGTAGCGACAGCCTTTACTGGATGAGATTTTTTTGCTGTCTAGAATGCAAGTTTGTAGATAAATTGTTTTATGTCAGAATAGGCTATTTAGAGTATTCAGTAAGTAAATTTAATAATTGACAATACCAATTGCAATATAAGCAAAAAAGTTGACAGTTAGATATAAAAACAATAAAATTCTCATCATAATATCATTTTGCCTTAATGAAAAAGCATTGAAGAGAAGAGTAACTTTATTATTTTTTGATTTAGAGACCCCTGGTTGGTGAAAAAGGGGCAGAAAATATAAGTGAAGATGAACTCTGAGCAACCAAGCGGTTAACGCCTATTGGTCGGCTGCAACCGTTAAATTGCGAGTTTTAATAGGAACTCTAGAGGTGCTATTTTTATTGGCATAAATTTGGGTGGTAACACGGAAAGACCTTTCGTCCCTTCACTGTATAAAATCATACGGTGGAGGGACTTTTTATTTTTTTACGATTGTTAAATTAAGCATAGAAATTCGTAACATTACAAGGCATGAATAGTAGAGGAGTATATCAATGGTAAATTATTTTGCTAATCGAACTATAGGAATTAAAACGTCTCCCTTAAGAGAAAATGCGAAGAAAGCGGTGGCTGATCCCAAGACAATCTCTTTTTCTTTTGGTTATCCATCAGAAGACGCTTATCCTTTAGAAACTTTAAGAAAAATATCTGATAATCTATATGCAAATGAGCATCCAGATAGCTTTTTACAATATGGTTTAACGGAAGGAGTGACTGAATTAAGAGCGTTATTGAAAGAAAGATTAGTGAAGACAACACATATTGATACAGAAGAAAAGTTAATCATTACCTCTGGTGCGACGCAAGGCATTGAATTGTCGGTAAAACTCTTTTGTAACGAAGGAGATATTGTTTTATGTGAAGCACAAACTTTTCATGGGGCGGTGAATTCTGTGAAATCATTAGGAGCTAAAGTGGAAGGTATTCCTAAAACAAATTCAAGTAACATTGATTTTGCCTATTTGGAGAAAAGATTAGCTGAAGATGTTGAACATCGGATTAAACTCATATATTTGATCCCAACCTTTCAAAACCCTTTAGGTACCAGCCTAACTTTAACAGAAAGAAAAAGAGTATATGCATTAGCTAGAGCATATGATGTTGTTATTATCGAAGACGATCCATACGGGGAATTGCAATATAGAGGTGAAGTTATACCACGTATCAAATCATTTGATGAGGATGGTCGTGTAATTTACCTAGGATCTTTTTCAAAAATATTAGCACCAAGTACGCGTTTAGGTTTTATGATTGCTTCAGATGAAATTATTGAAAAAGCAGTTGTATTAAAGCAAGTTGCGGATTCTCATAGTAATAATTATTGGCAGCATATTTTATTGGCTTTTTTAAAGGATTTTGATTTTGAAGGCCATGTTGCTTTTTTAAAAGAATATTACGGCAGTAAATTACAGCTAATGATTGAAAAATTAGAAGAGATTCCAACTGACTACATTGAATTTACCCAACCCGAGGGTGGTTATTTTATCAATTGCAGGGTAAAAGAGGCTATTGATATTGATGCCTTTTATCAGTATCTAGAAGATCATCATGTAGTGGTGATACCCGGAAATGTCATGAGCGTTGCTCAAATAGGTTTTGAAGATAATTTTCGACTCAATTTTACTAGGCCATCCAAGGAGAATATTGACCAGGGGATTGAAACAATTAAACAAGCACTTATTGTAGCTAGAAAGTAATTTATTGTTTATGAAGGAGTGAGATATTGAC
>JAEZWY010000227.1 GCA_023442905.1 Bacillota bacterium
GTCTAATGGCTGCAGTTGCTTTAGGTAAGATACGGTCAGCTTTAAGAATGGCTGCTTCTTTTGCAAAAGCTCCAATAATTCTAGCTAGGGTATCAATACCTTCTTGTGACATTTCATTATCATCATTTATATATTGAAAAATCCGTGCGGGAATTTTAATATTTTGAATCTCTCGCATGGCTAAATTATCTTCGACTTGAAAGACAACAAGGCGAATAGAGTTTGAACCTATATCAATCAAACCAATTCGTTCTTTCATAATTATTGTGTCCTTTCGTTTCTCATGGGTTACAGTAACAACTAAAATTAAATTTATCTTAAGCTTAGTATAACGCAATTTCTAGAAATCTGAAATAATATTTCTTGAGTGCTAGAGGGCTATCTTGACAATATATTTTCTATTATCATTTTGACAAAAAACGAGCAAGGCCATGGGCTTTACTCGTTTACTTTTTCGAAGATTTCTTATAAATGCACTGCTTTACCACCTGTAGCTCCAAATACTTGAGAGGTGACGTAAGAAGCAGCTTCTGAGGCTAGAAATACATATAAACTAGCCATTTCAATAGGTTGGCCGGGACGACCTAATAAGGTGTTTTGGCCAAAATCGCTTAGGTCATTATTTGGACGGCCACCATCTAATTGTAGAGGGGTCCAAACTGGACCAGGAGCGACGCCGTTTACACGTATGCCTTTAGGTGCAAAGTATTTACTTAAGGAAACAGTTAAATTATTAATCGCACCGTTTGAAGCAGCATAATCTAGGAAGAAAGGACTTGGATCAAAACCTTGTACAGAAGAAGTGGTGATGATTGAAGCGCCTGCTACTAAATCTTGTTCAGCTTCGCGGACGATTTCATAAATTGAAAATAGCTTGACGTCAAAAGTTTCTTTTACCCGGTCAATCGTTAGGTCTTGTAGTTGCTGTATAGCTACTTGTTCACCCGAATTTAAAACGAGAATATCCACTGTACCAAGGAAATCATGTGCTTTTCGATAAGCTTGACTAGCTTGGCCACTTTCTCTGAAGTCAGCAGGGATTGCTGTAAATTGACCTGCCTCTTTTTGTAAAATATTTAGGGTATCTTCAGCATCTTTTTCTTCACCAGGCAGGTACTGAATAACAACATTTGCACCTTCTCTTGCATAAGCAATCGCAACAGCTCGACCAATTCCAGAATCACCACCAGTAATAAAAGCATTTCTACCTTTTAATAGATCGTTCCCTTTATATTCATTTTCACCAGTAATTGGTTGTGGATCCATCACTTGTTCTAACTGGGGATGTTGATGGGTTTGCTCAGGGAATGCTTGATGATAATAAGCAGTACGAGGATCAGTTAAATGTTTTTTGTTCATAAGCTACCTCCTATAAAGATTTTATTTTAGGTGTTCATTATTGATTATCAGCTAACTTTAAAGCTTGATAAATCGCATTCGCAACACCGCCATCATAGTTGCTAGTTGTTTCATATTTTGCATATGTTTTTACTTCAGGTTCTGCATTGGCCATTGCATATGAATAGCCTGCAGCTTTTAACATCGAGACATCATTAAAATTGTCACCCACTGCGACTACATTATCAATGTGGTAGCCATGATCTTGACAGTATTTTTCAACGGCCTTTCCTTTAGTACCGTCCGCATGATTAATTTCAATATTATATTTGAAAGATGATGTGATATGGGTATCAGGATATAGCGCACCAATTTCTTCTGCTAGTGGTTTGATTGTGTTGTCGGGGTCTGCGTCTACAAAGGTAATCTTAATGATTGCTTGACCTTCTTCAGTTACTAAAGTGCGTAAATCATCACGATAGTCAATAGTGGTTACCTCATTTGACTGTGTTGCACGTGTTCTTGCTTCTTCTAATGACATTTCAGGATTCATACCATGAATTAGCTCTGTAATCGCTAGTATGCGTTGTTCACGTGAAGAAGAGTATACATTTTTACTGGTCATTGCTTCCATATAGTATCCAGCTTCATAACCCTTATCTAGAATATCGAGAGCAGTTTGATCTTCGATATCTACCTCATACTCTACCTTGCCATTGCGGTCAAAAAGGATCGAACCGTTTAAACCAATGATAGGGCAACGAATACCTGCCTCGTCTAATTTCACTTTAGCCTCTGTAAAATTACGACCAGTACATACAACAAAGGGAATGCCTTTATTATAGGTATGCATTATTGCATCAATATTCGCTTGTGGAATATCCATATGTTCATCTAATAGCGTGCCGTCCATATCCGAAACTATCAATTCAATCATTTATAAGCTCCTATCTCAATTAAGTTAATTTTAGTTTAACATGGTCAATTTAAATTCACTAGTCAAACGGTATGTCAGTTGATGACTATTAAACTAAGTTAAACACAATAATTACGCTGAGAAATGCTATAATATACGCTATATAAAAAGAGAAGGGGAGCAGATGTTATGACAAGTTTTGGTAAACTTCCAAGTGATTGGGCGAGAAAATTAGCACCAGTACTTACATCAGAAACGTTCGGAGAGTTTGAAGAATTTATCGCAGCAGAATATAAAAAAGGCCCGGTTTACCCGGACCCAATGAATATCTATGCTGCTTTTGAACACACACCTTTTGATCAGGTTAAGGTAGTCATTTTAGGACAGGATCCTTACCACCAACCCGGTCAAGCACAAGGACTAAGTTTTTCAGTGGCAAGAGGGGTAAAAATCCCACCATCACTTCGTAATATCTATAAAGAACTAGAAGCGGATTTATCGATTTCCCCAGTAAATCATGGCGATTTGAGAGAGTGGGCTGATCAAGGTGTTTTACTATTAAATGCTGTTTTAACGGTTCCAGATAGTCAGGCAAATGCCCATAAAGGTAAGGGCTGGGAACTGTTGACCGATGCAGCCATAGAGGCGTTGAACGATGTACCAAAACCTATTGTCTTTATTTTATGGGGAAATTCAGCAAAAGCAAAAGCTAGTTTGATTGATACCAATAAGCATTATATTCTAAGTTCAGTTCATCCCAGTCCATTATCCGCATCGCGTGGTTTCTTTGGGACCAAGCCATTTTCCAAAGCGAATGGGTTACTAGTTCAGTCTGGCCGTACGCCAATTAATTGGCAATTATCTGAATAAGCATCAATGTATGTCTGGATGGTGTATACATTGTCCAGGAGTACAGTTACAAGTTACATGGTCAACATAGTTTGCTTGGTCTAAAGCAGCTAGGATATTATTTTTCATCTGATCATCTAAAATTACTGCTTGAATCAATGTAGAGATGACTTTATCTGCATCTGTATTGCACCAGCCATTTAATAATGTCTGTGCTTGATTTTGTAATGCCGTATCTTCATCTATGGCTGGTCGATAAATAAATGATTTACCATTTTTAGTAGTCTCTAGCCAGCCTTTTTTACTCAGACGACCAATCAGCGTCTTTATTGTTGCTGGTTTCCAACCTTTTTTATCCGCTAGGGAAGCGATAATCGTGCGGGAGTTAGTTTCTTTTTGAGCCCACACTACACGCATAATCTCCCATTCAGAAGCGGACACGTCTTGAAACTCATTATTCTTAGGGTTCGTTATTTCTGATGCCATTGTTTACTCCTTTCAACATTTGTTCTTAACAGTTAAAGTTTACGTTTGTAAATGATAAAAATCAAGTTATAGTCATTAAATTTAAGGATAAAACATTTTTTGTATAATTTGATGCATAAACTAAAAAGAAATTTACAGACAAAAGATTCAGCTGGTGGCAAATTTGACCAATAAAATATTTTTAGCTAGGAGAAGAATTAGCTTAAATGGTGGCTTAATCTAGTGATTGTATTTTATAATGACTTTTGGCTTAGTTGAGAATAAACTTTTTCAGAAAACAATCTGTGGTTTAATGTAGTTGAAATCCGAGATCAAACCATATATAGTTGTATGTAACAGAAAAACACCACTACATATAGTGGTGTCGTTTTTTTGATTAGGAGGAATGTGATGTGAAGATTGTGTACATGTCCTTAACAGGGCAGACACATAAGTTTGTAAATAAACTTGAAATGGATAGCCTTAGAATTACGATGGACAATGCTTTTCAAGAAATTAGCGAACCCTATATCGTGATTGCTCCAACTTATGATATTGAAGTAACCGAAATACTGAATGATTTTATTGAAACAGGCCAAAATCTATCGTATTTAAGAGGCGTTTGTGGTTCAGGAAATTTAAATTTCAATGAACTTTATTGTTTTACTGCAAAAGATTTAGCAAAAGCGTATAATGTACCTTTGCTATTAACTTTTGAATTCCAGGGAAATATGAACGACGTAACAATTATGAAAGAAAAGGTGAATGAAATTGGACCAACCTAAAGCAGTAGTACAAGATAAAGAGATTACATATTTCAAGCTGAATAATGAAGTTAACCGTCCACTTGATGGGAAAATTCAAATTGAAAAAGATAAAGAAGCCGTTCGTGCTTACTTTTTAGAGCATGTAAATCCAAATACAGTGTTTTTCTATACTTTAGATGAAAAAATTGATTATTTAATCGAACATGACTATTTAGAAGAAGACTTTATAAACTTATATAATCGTGATTTTGTTAAACGTTTGATGCAAGAGACGTATGACTTTAAATTCCGCTTTAAATCATTTATGAGTGCTTATAAGTTTTATACACAATATGCACTTAAAACTAACGATGGTAAACGTTACCTAGAACGTTACGAAGACCGTATCGTATTTACTGCTTTATATTTAGCAAATGGTGACGAGCAAGTAGCGAGCGATTTACGTGATGAAATGATCAACCAACGATACCAACCAGCGACACCTACCTTCCTAAATGCTGGTCGTAAACGTCGTGGAGAATTGGTTTCTTGTTTCTTAATCCAAGCAACAGATGACATGAACTCAATTGGTCGTACAATCAACTCAGCACTTCAACTATCTCGTTTAGGTGGTGGGGTTGGGGTTAACCTAACAAACATTCGTGCAGCCGGAGACCCAATTAAGAAAATTGAGAATGCTTCTTCAGGTATCATTCCAGTCATGAAATTACTAGAAGATTCATTCTCATACTCTAACCAATTAGGGCAACGTAACGGTGCAGGTGCAGTTTACCTTAGCGTCTTCCATCCAGATGTTGTATCATTCTTATCTGCGAAAAACGAAAACGCTGATGAAAAAATCCGTGTGAAGACTTTATCATTAGGTCTAGTTGTACCTGATAAATTCTACGAATTAGCAGAAAAAGACGAAATGATGTACTTATTCAGCCCTTACGATGTTGAACGTATTTATGGTAAACCTTACGCCTATGTCAACATTACAGAAGAGTATGACAACTTGGTAAACAACTCTGAAATCAAGAAATCTAAGATCCGTGCGCGCGATTTAGAAGACGATATCTCTAAATTGCAACAAGAATCTGG
>JAEZWY010000011.1 GCA_023442905.1 Bacillota bacterium
CGTCATTTCTACCAAAATGATTTACGATTCTTAAAACAATTTACGGAAGAGGGGTAGCAATTAATGAAAGTATCATATAATTGGTTAAATGAATTTATCGATCTTGCTGACTTGAATCCGCAAGATATTGGCGAACGTATGTCACGTACCGGTATCGAAGTAGACGGCGTGAACGCATTAGGAACAGGATTAAAGAAAATTGTTGTGGGTCACGTATTAACTTGCGAACCACACCCCGATTCTGACCACTTGTCTATTACGACTGTTGAAGTTGGTCAAGAAGAACCATACCAAATTGTCTGTGGTGCGCCAAACGTAGCTGCAGGTCAAAAAGTGATTGTTGCCTTACCAAACTCTCGTATTGCTGGTAATGTTAAAATTAAAAAAGGTAAGATGCGTGGTGTTGTCTCTCAAGGTATGATTTGCTCATTGGAAGAAATTGGCTTCTCTAATAGTGTAGTACCTAAAGAATATGCTGATGGTATCATGGTATTACCTGAAGATGCTCCAGCTGGCATGGATATTGTAGAATACTTGAAATTAGATGATCCTATCATCGAATTAGATATCACTCCAAACCGTGCAGATGCCTTCTCTATGCGCGGTGTAGCTTGGGAATTAGCTGCGGTATATAACCGTCAACCAAACTTTGACTACACAGATTTAACCAAATTTGAGGGTAATGACTTAGCAGGTGCAATTAACTTAAAGGTTTCAGATACTGAATTAGTACCTGAATATAATGCCTTCTTAGTGAAAAATGTCACTGTTGAACCATCACCTCTATGGTTACAATTACGGTTAATGGCAGCTGGTATCCGTCCAATTAATAACGTAGTAGATATTACCAACTACGTTTTACTAGCAAATGGTCAACCGTTACATGCTTTTGACTATGATAAATTGGACAACAAGGTCATTGAAACGCGTCTAGCTAAAGCTGGCGAACGAATCGTGACGTTAGATGAAGTAGACCGTCCATTGTTAGATTCAGATATCGTGATTACCGATGGCGAAAAACCGATTGCGCTTGCTGGTGTAATGGGTGGTTTAGATACTGAAATTGATGAAAATACGACAAATGTATTGATTGAAGCAGCTAACTTTGAACCAATCCACATTCGTAAAACTGCACGTCGCAATGGTTTGCATTCAGAATCATCTATGCGTAATGAACGTGGTATCAATAAGGCAACAATCGCTGAATCAGGTGCTTTTGCCGCTGAAATGATTGCAGATTTAGCTAAAGGTGAATTGGTAGAAGGAACTGAACGTGTATCTGCTATCGATTTAACACCAGTGCAAGTAACCACAAGTCTTACTTATGTTGATAAACGTATAGGCATGAACTTGACTTATGCAGATATCCAACAAGTTTTTGAACAACTACAGTTTGAAGTATCAGGTGATGGTGATGAATTTACAGTTTCTGTACCTGCACGTCGCTGGGATATTCACATTCAAGCAGACCTAGTTGAAGAAATTGCACGTATCTACGGTTATGATAAGATTCCTTCTCGCTTACCTTCAGTAAATGCGCAAAATATGGGCTTAACAGATTGGCAAACCTTTAAACGTCGTACTGACAATCAAATGTTAGCTGAAGGTTTCAATCAAGTCATTGCTTACTCATTAATCGGTGACAACCAAACAACATTAGAAATGGCTAATGCAAAACCAGTAGCACTAGACTTCCCAATGTCAGATGACCGTCGCTATATGCGTACAAACTTATTAAGTGCTTTATTGGAAATCGTTCAATATAACGTAGCACGCAAAATTTCAGACGTCGCTATTTTTGAATCAGGTCGCGTGTTCAAATGGACAGATGCAGATCTACCAGTTGATGAAACACACCTGGCAGCTGTTTGGACAGGTAACGCGCAAGCGAAAACCTGGAGCCACCAAGCTAAAGCTGTAGATTTCTATGACATGAAGGGAATCGTTGAAAGTGTAATGGATTCTTTCAACCTTGATGTAGCTGTGGAATTTGAAGCAACTTCTGAGTTAGCAGACATGCATCCGGGACGTACAGCTAGAATTTATGCCATTGGTCAATCAGATGAACGTGTTGAATTAGGGTATATCGGTCAATTACATCCAAATATTGCCGATGAATATGACTTAAAAGATACCTTAGTGTTTGAAATTTTATTAGATGAAATTTATGCTTTACCAAAAGTTGAAGTAAGACAATCACCAATTGCGAAGTTCCCAGGTTCTGACCGTGATATTGCTATCCTAGTGTCTGACCAAGTAACAAATGCTGATGTCGTAAAAACAATTCAAAAGGCATCAAAAGGTGGTATTTTAGTGGATATCGAAATCTTTGATGTGTATCAAGGTGATAATATCGAAGATGGTAAGAAATCATTAGCATATAGCTTGAAATACTTAAATCCACAAGCAACCTTGACTGATGAAGAGGTAACCAACGATGTGGCACGCATTACTGAAGCCTTAACAAATGAATTGGCAGCAGAAATCCGCTAATCATCATTTATTCAATTAGATATAAGTTTTAAGATAAGCAGTGAAGTCAGATAAATATTTATCGTGGCCTCATTGCTTTTTTATGGTTAAATGAACTTAGTCAATTCATTTTGGAAAAACGGCTATATTTAGCCAAGTTAAAGATGCATTATAAAAGGAAGGTAGGAATCATTGTGCAATATTTTGTCGCCGATCTTGGTACAACAAACTTAAAATTCGTCCTGATGGAAACACCCTATCAGCTACTAGACACGATGGAAACGCGCAACATTATCAGTCAAGATGACTCTGGTAAACATGAAAGTGATCCAACGGTAGTTTTTAATCAGTTCACTGATTTACTAAGCAAAATGCAAGCGAAGTACCCAGAAGTAAAGCATTTGATATTTTCCAGCCAAATGCATGCGCTATTAGCTACTGATAGTAACGGAGAAGTTTTACAAAAGACGATGACCTGGGCTGATTTACGAGCCAAAGATATTGGTTATGAAATGCAGATATCTGGTCAAGCTAAGGAATTTTTTGCTTTATCAGGTACACCTATCCATGCAATGAATCCATTTGTTAAACTAGCTTATCTCAACCAATCGCGTCCAGATTTATTTGGGGATCCTTCCATTCAATTTATGGATATTAAGGCTTACATCATTCGTCGTTTAACAGGCGAATATGTTATTGACTACGCGACAGCTTCTTCAATGGGTCTGATGGATTTAGCAAATCATAAATGGTCAAAGAAACTATTGAACCATGTGAATATCCAAAAAAAACAACTAGCTAAATTGGTATCTAGTAGGCAAAAAATACCAGTTAAAGCCGAATTTATTCAAAGCTTACAATTAGCTAAAGGATTCCAAATATTACCAGGATCAACGGACGGTGCCTTAGCAAATCTATCCAACTTAGCTTATGCCAGCCAAGAAGACCAGTCGCTCAGTCCATTTGTCCTATCCTTTGGTACTTCAGCTGCAGTGAGAACTTTGAGTGACCAATTATCTATTAATGAGAGTGGTCAGGTTTTTTCATATATAGTTGATGACAAACCCCACTACATTATCGGTGGTCCAGTTAACAATGCTGGTAATGTACTTGAATGGTTATACCAACACTTTGGTTTTATGGAAAAAAGACAGTCCTTTGAAGACATGTTGCAGATAATTTTGGCACATGATTTTTCTGCTAGCGGCCCTTACTTTTTGCCATTTTTAAATGGTAGTGTTTCAAACGTTGCTGAATATTTGAATATA
>JAEZWY010000111.1 GCA_023442905.1 Bacillota bacterium
TAAATATTGTGTGGTAATGATGGCAAGAAGGACACACCTGTTCCCATCTCGAACACAGAAGTTAAGCTTCTTAGCGCCGAATGTAGTTGGGGGTTGCCCCCTGTGAGACTAGGACGTTGCCATGCAATATTATTATTCCGCAATAGCTCAGTTGGTAGTAGCGCTTGACTGTTAATCAAGATGTCGTAGGTTCGAGTCCTACTTGCGGAGTTTTTTTGTACCTATATACCAGCGTGCTGCCATAGCTCAGTTGGTAGAGCGTCGCCTTGGTAAGGCGGAGGTCACGGGTTCAAATCCCGTTGGTAGCTTTGTATATTTGTATAAAATAGCCGTGTGGTAATGATGGCAAGAAGGACACACCTGTTCCCATCTCGAACACAGAAGTTAAGCTTCTTAGCGCCGAATGTAGTTGGGGGTTGCCCCCTGTGAGACTAGGACGTTGCCATGCAAAATAAAGCCGTTAGCTTAGACACTTGTTTAAGCTAGCGGTTTTTTGTATATTTAGAAAGAATAATGTAGGGAGAAGGATAAAGTTTATGGTATTAATAAGGCCGATTGAAAAGAATGATGAACCAGTAGTTGCTGAAATTATTCGTACAGTTTTAGAAGAAAGTCATTTAGATGTGCCAGGTACAGCTTATTTTGATCCGCAGTTAGATTATATGTATGACCACTATCAATCGCAGGTAGATAGTGAGTACTGGGTGATTGAAGAGGAAGGAAATATTGTTGGTGGTGTAGGGATTGGACTATTAGCTAGTTCTATTTTAGGATTAGGAAAGGTAGGCGAAATTCAAAAGTTATATCTGTTGCCAGAAACTAGGGGTAAAGGCTATTCCAGACGATTGATGGAAACGCTGATGGCATTTTCTTTGAGTCAAGGTTATGACTATTTGTATTTGGAAACAATCCATACGTTGAAATCGGCTATTAGACTATATGAAAAATTAGATTTTGAGCGATTAGATGCACCCATTGATGCGAAAAGCCATCACCCTTTGATGGATGTTTTTATGGGTAAAAGGCTCAATTAATAAGTGTCTAAAATCTTACAAAAACAAAGCTTCATTCTAATGATACTAAAATAGCAATTTTAAGAATTTTTGTATGTGAATATTAAACTGATCGCTTTAGGAGGTATTTGAATGACAGATTTACCAAAAATTGGTAAACCAGCAACCAATGCGTTGGCGACGGTTGGGATTAATCAGATTGAACAATTATCGAGTGTAACAAAGTCGAATCTGGCTCATCTGCATGGTGTGGGCCCTAAGGCAATTGAAATATTGGAAAAGAGTTTGCTTGAGTTAGGCTTATCTTTTAGTTTAGTGTCATCCGATTTGCCTGATTTACCCTTTTTCTTGATAGGAGACCTAGCATGTGATAATGCACCTAAGCGACGAATTGCCCGCGATTTAGCGATGAATTTATATGCGAAGGGGTTAGCATACGATGGGTCACTAATGGTAGATGAGGTGGTATATAAGGCGCCTTATAACGATTTAGTATTAACTGGTAGAGACCAAGTATTATCTAGCGCAATTAGGGTGACGGATATTTCATCTATAGAAGTCTTTCAAATTTTATCCCATGGGAAGGAAGCAGCTCTGCATGGAAAAATCGTGGATAAACAGGGAACATTCACATACTTTTCTATGTTTTTTGTGTTTGCCAGTCATAAGAAGGATAGTGTCGTAAGTCAGATTGTGCATTATCAGCAAATATAGAACAAAGATAATGTGAAAGATAAAAATCGCATATGATATTGAAGACCGGCGGATAAACAGTACTTATCCGCTTTTTTTCGTATATAAGTACATAATTAGTTTGTGAGTTTTTACAAATTATTGCAGAAAAATGATAAAATAGAAAGATAATAGGATTTAGGTTTAAAAAAAGGGAGTGGAAACAATGTATTATCTACCATTGATTGGTATTCTAATCATTATTGTTGGTTTTGCAATGAAGCTAGACACCATTGCGGTTGTTGTAATCGCAGGGCTAGCGACAGCTTTAGTATCGGGTATTTCGGTTACTGACTTCTTGGTGATGCTTGGAGAAGGTTTTGTGAATAATCGTTTGGTAACAATTTTTATTTTAACCTTACCAATGATTGGATTAGCTGAAACGTTTGGTTTGAAAAATCAAGCAGTACGATTGATTAACAATGTTAAAGGGATGACAACGGGGTCATTCTTAACCTTATACTTATTCTTACGTGAATTAGCTGGATTCTTATCAATTCGTATTGGTGGTCATCCACAGTTTGTACGACCATTAGTACAGCCTATGGCGGAAGCAGCAGCTATTTCTAAAAATGGTGAAATTGATGATGACACAAAAGAAGAAATTAAAGCACAATCTGCTTCTATGGAGAATATTGGGAACTTTTATGCGCAAAATACCTTTGTGGCAAGTGCAGGTACCTTGTAGATCGCCGGAACGCTGGAGTCTTTAGGGTATGAAGTGATGGCAATTGATGTGGCGCGTGCGTCAATTCCAGTTGCTATTATCACATTTATTTTAACCGCAGTGTATAACTATTCATTTGATCAAAAAATGAACCGTAAATACAGTAAGGGAGGTAAGTAAGATGGAAATGTTCTTTACAAACTTACTAGAATTCTTTTACATTTTAATCGGCTTGCAGTTCGCCTTTACTGGTTATAAAGTTTTACGATCTGACCAAGATAAACGCATTGGAACAGCTTTATTCTGGTTTGACCTAGCTCTCTTGTTTGCCTTAGGAAAATGGTTGCCAGCAATTATTTCTGGTGCTTTGGTCTTATTATTGGCAATCATTACTTTGGTGAAACATTTTGTGACCGGCAATTTTGAACAAGATGAGGAGCGCGCAGAAGCTGGTGCTGATCGTTTTGGAAACCTTGTGTTTGTACCGGTTATTGTTATGGCGGTTACAGCATTAGCGCTTGCGCAGTTTGTACCTGCTTCAGGTGCGGGTGCTATTGGTATCGGGGCTATTGTTGCTTTAGTGCTTGCGATGGCTATTTTCCGTGCACCATTCCAACAAGTTTTACATGAGTCTAATCGAAATGTACAGCAAGTTGGATCAACAGCTATTTTGCCACAATTATTGGCAGCACTAGGGGTAATCTTCGTTAATGCGGGTGTTGGCGAAATAGTAATGTCAATCTTTGGCAACTTAGTACCTGAAGGAAACCAATTTTTAGGTGCAACAATGTATGTTATCGCGATGGTTGTCTTTACGATGATTATGGGGAATGCATTTGCTGCTTTTACAGTTATTACAGCGGGTATCGGTATTCCATTTGTGATTATGCAAGGTGCTAACCCAGCGATTGCTGGTGCTTTAGCAATGACGGCTGGTTATTGTGGGACATTATTAACTCCAATGGCGGGTAATTTCAATGCTTTACCAGTGGCATTATTAGAAATGAAGAGTGAGTATGGTGTCATTAAACGACAAGCACCAATTGCTATTGCTTTAATTGTTGTTCATATTGTATTAATGTATACTTGGGCATTTTAGGAGGTATAAATATGAAAATTTTAGTAACAGGATTCGATCCATTCGGTGACGATACGATTAACCCAGCGATTGAAGCGGTGAAACGTTTGCCGGAAGAAATTAAGGGTGCGGAAATTATCAAATTAGAAATTCCAACTGTCTTTAATAAAAGTGCAGAAGTAGAGAAACGTGCAATTGAAGAACACCAACCCGACTATATCTTGAATATTGGTCAAGCGGGAGGTCGTTTTGCCTTAACACCGGAACGTGTAGCTATCAATGAAGATGACGCACGTATTCCAGATAATGAAGGTAAACAACCAATTGATGAACCAATCAAAGAAGACGGAGAAGCTGCTTACTTTAGTCAGTTACCAATTAAAGCGATGGTTACTTATATGAAAGAGGCTAATGTACCTGCAGAAGTATCAAATACTGCTGGAACATTTGTCTGCAACCATATTATGTACCACTCTCTATACTTAACAAATAAAGAATACCCAGCTATTAAAGCAGGTTTCATGCATATCCCATTCTTGCCAGAACAAGTCACTGATCGACCAAATACACCATCAATGGCTCTGGAAGACATCGTTCGTGGTATTGAGGCGGCAATTACCGCTATCGTGGATTATGATGGTAAAGAAGACATGAAAATTGTCGGCGGAAAAACACATTAATACAAGGATGAGACAAATGTCGCTTAGACTCGCAACGGTGGAAGAAATAAACGTAGTGATGGCACATCACGCAGGTTATTTCTGAAGCGGCGCGAGTCTGACATTTGGAACTCGACTAAAAACGATGAGACAAATGTCGCTTAGACTCGCAACTTCTAACGCATTTAAGCGAGTTGGTGCTTTAGCACTTACTCGCTTATAAGATGGAAGAGATAAACGTAGTGATGGCACATCACGCAGATTATTTCTGAAGCGGCGCGAGTCTGATATATTGAATAATCTAGTGAAAGGGTCTATGACGTGGTTGTCATAGGCTCTTTCTTTTTGAAGATTGTTGCCTTTAGAAATTGTTAAAAATTTTATCACAGATAAAGCATAAAAAATGCTGATTCTTTCATACTATCTTCAAAACTATCGCTTAATATATAAGCATACCCAATAAAGAAACCAAACTTTTCTTCATAAATCTTTCTCCTCCCAAAATGAAAGATGACAAGTTTAACCAGCTGACCTCCCAACAGCTGGTTATTTTTTTGTACATACAAAAAGGACATAACACGTGTCATGTCCTAAAAGTTCAAAAGGTATTGAACGTTATTTTTCTATAAATTAATCAGAGTATTTATCAAAGTAACCTTGGATGTAGATAAACGGTGTACCTTTATCTCCAGAACCAGAAGTTAAATCTGATAATGATCCTACTAGGTCAGTGATGTTACGAGGTGTTGTACCTAATGAAGTATTGTGGCCTGCTTCATCAATCTGGTCATGATTTTTAATATAAGCACGCATTGCTTCTGTTAATTCTTCACCAGATAAGTCGCTAAATTGATTATCTGCAACATACTTGATCTTAATTTCGTCAGGAGTACCAGATAAACCTTTAGTGAAACCAGGTGATACAACAGGGTCGGCTAGTTCCCAAATGTGGCCAACTGGATCTTGGAAAGCACCGTCACCATAAACCATAACTTCAACAACTTTACCAGTTGCGTCCAATAGACGTTTTTGAACATCTTCAACAAATGCTTGTGCATCACGCGGGAATAATTTCAAACTGTTGTTACCAGAAAGGTTAGCACCTAATAAACCAAAGTCTTCATTGAAGCCAGAGCCATCAATTGAATGGTTCAAAATTTGATCTAAACCAATAATTTCTTTAGCACCATTTTTTTCTAGTGTACGACGTGTATACTTACGGTCATGGATATCAGCAATAACTACTGTGTCCACGAAGTTTAAAATGGTTTGTGGGTGGTTAGCGAAAATGATTTCACATTCTGCACCAGTTTCTTCAACACATTTTTTGTATAATGCAACGTAGTCTTCGCCAGTAAATTCATGTGCTAAGTTAGGGAAGTGGCTACGGAATTCAGCTTCTGTTAGAACATCTGTATATGGATTTAAACCAGATTCTTCTAATTCATCGCGTGAAATTAAACGGTTACCCACTTCATCAGAAGGGTAGCTCAATTGAATTACGACTTTTTTCGCTGACATAGCGATACCTTTTAAGATTGCGTAGAAGCGGTTACGGCTAAGGATTGGGTTTACAATACCAATCGTTTCATTTTTTGTTTGACTTTGGATATCTTTTACAACAGCATCTAACTCAGCAAAGTTTCCTTGTGCACGAGCTAAAATAGACTCTGTTACTGTTACAATATCGTGGTCACGAACTTCATAACCTTCTTCTTTGGCAGCATTCAACACAGTATCTACTACAATGCCTGCCAGGTCATCGTTCTCTTTAATAATTGGGGCGCGTAACCCTCTTACAACAGTACCTAAAGCTCTAGACATACATAATCGTCCCTTCAAAATTCTCTTGCGCCTTTATGGCATACTGCTTTATTATATATCAACAAAATCTCTTTGCCAATGAAGTGTGGGTAAAAACCGAACATTTTTCTCATGATTTTTAAAGTATAAATATTAGACAAAGGAAATTTGGTCATGCTATGATGAAAGTGTAAAAATTGTAGTAGCAAGCAATCAATTGAATTCAAACTATTTGCCAAATTTGTGAGGTATCATATGACGAATCTTTTGTTGAACACTTGGAATACACGATTGGATCAGCTATCGGCTACCGGTGCTGTATGCCCTTGTGCCCTTGATGCTGCATTCCTTACACCGATTACATTGAAAATATCTATTAAAAATCCTAGCGTTTGACCTTAGTGTCTGACGCTTTTTTTATGGATTTTCACACCTTTAGGAGGAAAGATAAAATGAGAAAATGTATGATCTCTATCAAACAACACAGTGTAAACCTTGCGTTTGTTAACCGGATGATGCATTCAAAAACTGTCCCACCTTAAGGAGGTGGTCTAAAGGTATCTCGGTGCTAGCCGTTAATAGCTAAATATCTAAATAAAAGATCAATAAATAAACACCAGGTCATCAACAAGCCTAAAAGCCAACCCGTTAGGCAGCATCGTTTGTTGAGTCGCTGGTGTTTTATTTTTTATAATTACTAATTAATGCCTACAATAATACCGCTGCAGCAAGGGCGCGTTGAACATCGTAAACGACATCGCCACCTTTAAATTGTAGAGCGATTGTAGGTTGTTCGTTACCAGATAAGTAAATATTCACTTCAGAATCTATATCAAAATTCCCTACCGTTTCTACCGAAAAGCGTGAAATTGATTTGTAGGGTACACTCATAAAATCACGTTTTTTGCCGGTAATCCCTTGTTTATCCATTAAAATCAGTCGATATGAAGTAAATACGACTAAATCACGCAAGATATTGTAAGATAATTCAATTGATTCACCAGGAATTAATACCTTTTCTAATGTGTCGGAAACCCGTTCCTTATCTGCTTCAGATGCATTACCGAATAAACCTGAAAATAAGCCCATATTGTCACTCCTTTTTAAAATTGTATCCTATCATTTAAGCTTACTTCATTATACCGAGTAAAGGAAAATAAGGTCAACTAAGCCAAATATTAAGGTTTTGTGAATATATTTTGCTATAATGAAATTAATAGAAGTGTCACACATGTTGAGGAGGTAAATTATGGGATACGAAATTAAAGAAGTAACCAATGGATTTGCAATTTTTAACGAAGCAGGCGACAAACGTATCGCTAAAATTGAGTATGAACCAAAAGCAAATGACGTTATCGTTGCAACACACACATGGACGGACCCAAGTTTACGCGGGCAAGGTGTTGCTGCCCAGCTAGTTGATCACCTAGTGGCCGATGCTGAAAGTAAAGGCCGTAAAATTAAAGCATTGTGTCCATATGTTGTGAAGAAATTTAAGGACAATCCGGAGAAATATGATCATATTAATGCGGATAAATAATTTTTGAAAAAGGACCACCTCTGTCTTTGCTGGCTAGCAAGGATAGGGGTGGTTTTTATGTTGAAGGGTAGTCGCTTTCATTTTCCCCTAAACATCGGTAAAATAAATATATTAGAAAGTCTAAGAGGTGTAAAATGAAATATATTAAACTATTAGAAGATGTGTCCAATGCCTATGGTGCGCCAGGTTACGAAGACCAAGTAATTGATATTGTAAAAGCCAATAAAGGGGCTTTTAGCTTACAAGCTGATGCGATGAAAAACTTGTATATGAACTTTACAGATATTGACCCTAAAAAACCAACAATTATGCTAGATTCACATATGGATGAAGTCGGCTTTATGGTCCAAGCT
>JAEZWY010000157.1 GCA_023442905.1 Bacillota bacterium
CCTTTTACTTGATACGAATCAGTTCCAAAAAGACAATAGGCAATATCCTTCTGATTTAAAATGGACAAAATACCGTTTAAACGATCCTTAGCAGTTTGTAGATCTTGAGGACCCACCATGACAATCAATTGTCCCGGATTTCTTTCAGCCATTGTAGCGCCCGCAATTTGACCACCCTGATAGTCATCTGCATGCACAATATATTTATCTCTATCAGAAACCCTATCCAAATTCACAACAGGCATATTTCTGATTACTTCTGCGTTGATTGGTAAGGCAGAAAGAAGACCCGCAACATTATTCTGTTCAAAGTTTCTGACATAAGTTGCGACCTTTTCGCTACTATCTTGAACATTTCCCAGAAGGAGCCCATACCCTCTTTCACTTAAGGCATCCTCAGCACCACTTGCTAAGGCGGTAAAATAAGGGTTTGATAAGTCTGGCACCAATAACCCGATCATCTTGGATTTTTTGTGATACAAGGTTCTCGCTACCTCATTAGGATAAAAGCCTAGCTCTTTTATAGCTGCCTCTACCTTTTGCCTAGATTTCTCACTAACATAGCCACTTTCATTTAATGCTCTTGAAACAGTGGCAACCGAGACACCTGCCAACTTTGAAACATCCTTTATTGTCACCATATCAAACCCACCTTTACATTTTGTGTAACCGTTTACATAAAATAATTTAACACGTTTCAATTTGAATTGCAATATAAATGTACTAAAAATTATCGGCATGGAACCGTAATCACAAAATAAAAAAGCTACTCCTTAGTTAGAGTAGCCATTCTTCATAATACTATTATTTACCAATAACCATTCGTCTTGTATATATTGCTTGACCAGAATGCATCACAGCGTCGTCAATAATAGAAGTCTAATGAATAAGTTCGATATCCTAAGAATTAAATAATTTAAATGAGTATTTTAAGGATAGGGTCTTTACTTTTTGTATAAACATTCATAAAAATTTTCTATTTTATTCTTGTACTGTCTTAATACAAAAAATTATCATTGATAATTCATTTTATATAACAACAGATTTCATCTATTTTTCTACAATAAATCTCTTTGCGTTAGATAAGGCCTCTTAAGTTAGAACAAAAAGTCTAACTTAAGAGGCCTTATATGGATATCGGAACTTCCAAGTCTTCCGAGCAAGAATATTAATAAAGAACTTAAATATTTTCCGCAATGTTGGTATTAAAGGAGATACTTAGAAAAATGAGATGAAAGAAACATCAATCAAATAATCTCTTTGTAATATTTTTTCCAATAGTCTAATCAAACAAACTACCAAATTCCCTAAGATTGGTAGTATCCCGCCCAAAAAATAGATATAGTTAAAGCTACATTAGTTCAATTATAAAATTATTTCATTATCAAAGAATTAATCCATTGGTTTACTATGTTTTGATTTTTTAATTGTTGCAAATTTAGAATAAAACATAAATGAAACTAATACTAAAGTTGCCACCTCTGACACAGTTTGAACTATTCTTAAATTACTAAGTTGAAAGTTAATAATGATATTAGCATAAACTAAGATTGAAAAAAGAGAATAATTAGATTTTATCATGTATCTATAAGCAATTGAATACATCATACCTAACAAATACATTCCTACAATTACACCTAACCAAGAAAAATTTAAATACATGGTACCAAATGTTTCGGGTGGCCAAGAGGATTGATATAATTTCTTATATGAAGTTTGTGGTTGGACTTTTACACCCTCTGCAATTGTTCTAATATAAACACCATCGTCAATCGGAGGTTTATCCTCAAATATTGAACTCGGCAATGGAGCAAATAACAAATCTAAAAAACTCTTACCTAACCATAAATCTTCAACGTCATCAAATCTATCCATGATTAATAATTGATGATCTACATAACTTATCTCCTTAGATATTGTACCAAAATCTTCTACTGCTTCTTCTAAAACTATCTGTGGATCTGCTATATATTCATTAATATTTTCAGATGATCTAATAATAGGTACAACCAATATATATGTTAATAAAATTGGTAGTGAGATTAAAAATTTAAAAGGTAACCTCTTTACTTTGCCAACTTTAAACGTCCAAACCATAACACAAATTATTATAAAAAATAATGTGCCTTTTCTTCCGCCTAAACTGCTCAATAATAAAGCAACAAATATAATTAGTGAATATAATCTAACACGTCTTAATCTAGTATTTTTGTATTTGAATGTACTTATATAAGCAAAAACACCTATTTCAGTAAGCCCCATTAAAATCATTAAATATCCTGAACCACTTGTTACACTTGCTCTTAGACTTAAGTTATTCAACCAATTTTGAAATCCACCTACTTGATTAAAAAATATTAAATAACTAAAAAAGCCAAGTATTAAAAATAGTATCGCACTAATTCTAAATCTTTTGTATGATTCATTAGTAAACAGAACTTTTATTTTATTACCTAACTGATTAGATATCTCAGATTTTATACCTATTGCCATGGACAAAGTACCAAGTAACAATAAGAATAAATATTTAAAAAGAGCAGTTGGTACCCTAGATAAAGGTATAAAATTTAAAACTTGTCTATATATTATGTTGAAATCAGAAGCAATATATAAAATATATGGTATATTAGTAACAAAAATTATTAGAATAGCTAAAATTAAAGGGGAAAATAAATTGTCATCTTTAGATTTAAAAAATAAAATAAAGAGTATTAACACAAAGGTGAATATTATGGAACTTAAATAAATCATTGACAATCTCCATTCAATTATTAGTGAAACCAATTTTTTATTATTTTACATACTATATGTAAAAATCTAATTTGTAACTACTATTTCTAATGTTTTACTATTCAAATATATAAGTAGCCATTTATAACTTCCGTATTATCTTACAAGGTACACCAGCCACAATACAGTTATCTGGAATACTCTTGGTAACTACAGAATTCGCACCTATAATTACATTTTCTCCAACAACTATATCCCCCAGTATAACTGCTCCTGATCCAATTTGAACATTATTTTTAATAGTAGGATATATATTCAGGCTGTCAATTTCAGAATATTTTTGCCCAATTGTAACATTTTGCCTAATCCAAACATTGTCTCCTATGGTTACTCCTTGGCCAATCACAGTACCCAAACCATGGCTTATTACAACACTTTTAGCTAATTTTGCTTTAGGTGAAATTTCAATGCTATTCAACACTATTGAAATTCTAGTAATTATTTGCGCAAAGATATGTAATTTTTTATTTTCAAAAAAATGAGCAATTCTATATAGAATTTTGGCCTGATAAGAACCTATCAATAAAAACTTAGCAAACTTCTTTAAATTTTTAAACATTTTTCACTTCTACCCTCATTCTTACCAATCTAGTTATGTCTATAAACATTACCATATATACAAGTCCATAGCTAAGAGTTATTAACCAGAAATATTGATATATATTCAATACAAATAAATTGGCAAAAACGAATGAAATTACTCCACCCACAATTAATAGTGCTTGGAAAAAAACTTCTCTATTTTGTTTACTAAAAATCACATAAGTTCCTGCGATAGACGATGTAATAAATCTAAGTGAAAACATTAAAGCTAGAATTGATATATATTTTCCTGCTTCCTCATACCCTGGTCCAAATAGAAATTCTGAAAACGTAGGTGCCACTACCGCAAGGAATCCAAAAATTAATCCAGAGCCAGAGAATAAGAATATTACAATTTTTTTATAGAGTTCAAAGAAATTATTTCCATACCTAAGAGATTCAGTCATTTTTTGCAAATATATTCTTGAAATATTAGTACTAATTAGGATTAATGGGATGCCCAGCAGCTTAACAGAGATTGAGTAATATCCTACTAATTTAGTAGGATATAAGGCAGTTACTGATAATAAAATTAATGTATACGAAAAAGAATTAATAAATTGACTAGGAACAGTATAAATTATTTGTTTTTTATATGTACTATATCTTTTAATAGTTTCATTAAAGCTTACCCATCTATTATGATATTGATACAACTTAATATTTTTTTTAGATCTTATCAAAAAAGGAATTGGAGAAATAATATGGCTAATTATTTGTCCCCAAGAATTAGCCTTCAAAGTACTTAATAACACTTGCAAAATCCCTCTATAACTACCTCTTGAAATATCACTCATCGCCATTGAGGTATAGTCTTTGTACCTATTAAAATAACTAGTTAAAACATAAAATAAACCATCAATAAATACTATAAACGGTATCATAAGAGCCATCCAGCCCAGTCCCGAAAATTCATAATCAAATGTAAGTCCAAAAATCACAACAACTAAATAAATAATCGATACTAAAAATACAGTATTGATAGACATCTGAGTTAGTAATTCTGCCTCTTTATCATCTTTCACAGTAACAATTAGCTGATATAATTTTAGAGAAGCTATCGGAATAATTAAATTTGCTAAAGAAATTGCAACATTGTAAAGGCCTAATTCTTCAGGTGATATTAATCTAGTCAAAACTGGTTGAATTAATAGGGGGATAATATTGCTGATAATCGTACCAATGGTCAACAGAGCTAGTGGTGAGTTTATAAGTTTCTTTACTCTATTCTTCATCTCTATCACCTAGCAATAAATCCAACATAAGTTCACGTTTTTTTACTAAATCAAGTTCTTTTTTTGAGAATTTAAAGGCTTCTTTCGACATTACCTCATATTCTTCTTCATTCATGTTTACTACTTTATGAAGAATTTCTTTAATCTTATTCTGGTTTTTTAAATTTAAATCCCAACCTACTCCCTTTTTTTCAAGACTCCTCCATGGTGTTTGATTACTAATTATTACTGGTGTGCCTGCAATTAAAGATTCTGCAATTACATGCCCAAAGTTTTCCCCCAATGTCAGAAAATAAAAGAAATGATGATTCTTAAACACAGTTATTACGTTTTCGTGATTAATTAATCCTAAATAATTGACGGAAATATTATCAGATAATGAATTTATAACTTTTTTACATTCGTTCCAATAAACTTCGTCTTCAATAGGACCATAAATATTTAACTCAATTTCTCCAGTAACATTATTTAATAATTCTAGACTTTTTGACAGATTTTTCTTTGGATGAATTCTAGATAAAAATGCAAGTTTCACTTTACCTGGTTTTTTACTAATTGCTTTACTATAACTAACAGAATTATAGTCAGCTGTAAAATTTGAAACGCTTACTATGTCTGAGGGGTGAATTATATTATTTTTAATATCCTTTTCTTCAGATTCTCCGGTAGCATGCCATATTACATTTCTATATATGCCTATTAAATTCGCAAATGAAACGTATATTTTCTTTTTATTCTTTTTTAACCCTAACGCCCCTGGTGAAAATTCCCCTCGAGGTGCTAGTACTACCCTTTGAATATGAATCATTTTAATATAGTTTAAAATGATCGGAATTATTGAAAATTTAAATGAGAAATAACTATTTAAGTATAAAACATCTGGTTGAATTTTGTTAATGATTGTACTTATTTCTTTTATTCCCGTTTTTTTGATATTCAGATATCTGACTTTAGCCCTACCAATATGATAGGTAGATTCATTATCTATATCTGGGTATTGATTTTCATCTCCAATATCACGATCTGCAGTTAGTATATAAAATTCAATATCTTGTCCTAATGCATCAGTTAAATTTTTAATTGATTGAATTGGGCCTCCACCTTTTATTCCAGGAATATATGTCTCTGCGAGTATTAAAACTCTTTTCAAACGTTATTCACCCCAAACTACTCTATTAATGTAATCAGTATAAGAAACTATAATTCTCAATACTTTTTCTGAAACATTAGGCATACTATAGTCTGAAACTAAACGTAAAGTATTTTCATCTTGAGATTCTAAAATAGCTAATCCTTGCATAATACGTTCCTTTTCTAGTCCAACCATCATTACAGCGCCTTCTTCCATTGCCTCCGGACGCTCGTGAGCTTCTCTTAAGTTCAGTGCTTTAAATCCTAAGATTGATGATTCTTCACTAATAGTACCACTATCACTTAGAACTGCTTTAGAATTCATTTGTAAATTGTTATACTCTGTGAATCCTATCGGTTTCATTAATTGAACTAATTTATTAAATTGAACCCCTTTTTCCTCAATCATTTTACGTGTTCTAGGATGCGTACTCACGATTACAGGCAATTGATATACCTCAGCAATTTCATTTAATGTATCCACTAAGTTGAAGAAATTTCTTTCAGAGTTGATATTTTCATCTCGATGTGCAGAAACAACAAAATATTGTCCCTTTTCTAAATTAAGATGTGTATAGCTTTCTGCACTATTAATATCTTCAAATTTTGCGTTTAATACTTCAAACATTGGACTACCTGTTTTAATTATTTGATCTGCTGGCAATCCTTCTGCTAATAAATACTCCCTTGCAATATCGCTATAGGTTAAGTTTATATCCGCTACATGGTCTACAATTTTACGATTTGTTTCTTCTGGAACGCGTTGATCAAAACAACGGTTACCTGCTTCCATATGGAAGATAGGAATACGATGACGTTTAGCGGCTATTGCACATAAACAACTATTCGTATATCCTAGTACTAAGAAAGAATCTGGTGCTTCATCAATCAAAATTGGATCAATATTGGCTAATATTTGCCCTACAGTTTCCATTGGTGTATTACCTGCGGCATTAAGAAAATAGTCTGGTTTTCTTAAACCAAAATCTTCAAAAAATACTTCATTTAATTCGTAGTCATAATTCTGACCTGTATGCACTAACACGTGATCAATTGCTTCTGATTCTTCTAACTTTTGAATTACAGATGATAATCGAATAATTTCTGGTCTAGTACCAACCACTGTCATAACTTTTAATTTTTTCATTTTTAAACCTCCAAGAAAAACGTATCTGGATTATCAGGATTGAACATTTCATTTACCCACATGATAGTCACCATATCGGTGTTCCCTATATTAATAATCGAATGTGTATAACCTGTAGGTATATCTACTACTTCAAGTTTATCAGCTGAAACTTTATACTCTATAACTTCATCAGAAAAATAGTCTCTGAAACGAATAATACCTTCACCAGTGACAACTAAGAATTTTTCATTCTTTGTATGGTGCCAATGTTCACCTTTAGTAATGCCAGGTTTTGAGACATTCACCGATACTTGTCCAGCATATGGTGATTTTACTATTTCCGTAAATGAACCTCTTTGGTCTGCATGTGTAACAAGTGGATATGAAAAATCATCTGTGGGTAAAAAGTTTAAATAAGTACTATATAATTTCAACACAAAGTCATCATTAAGATTTGAAATAATACGATTATTACGTGCTTCCTTAAACTCTTTTAACTGCTCTGCGATAAAGCTCAATTTCTTTTTGTAAACTACTGGAACAACGCAATATTTACCATCTTTAGTAGGTTTTCCATCTAATGCTTTTAAAAATTCTTCAATCAAATCATCTATATATACCAGGGATAATTCTACATTAGGATCATTCACAGTAATTTTTTCATTTCTAGCAATCTTATGGCTAAAAGTAGCGATTACGGAATTATAATTAGGTCTAGACCATTTGCCAAATAAATTAGGTAGGCGATATACAAAAACATCTACATCATTATCTTTAGCATATTGGAATACTCTATCTTCTCCAGCCTTTTTGCTTAATCCATAAGGAGAATTATTTTCAGCTTGAATTGAAGAAGTTAATAGTATTGGTGCTTTATTATTGGCTTCTGTTAATGAATCTAATAATAATTGTGTAAAATCTACATTACCCTGTACAAATTCCACTTCATTTTTTGGACGATTCACGCCAGCTAGATGGAATACAAAATCCGCTATTTTAGTATACTCTTTCAGTTCTGCAGAAGACGTATCGCGTGTAACTTTAAGTAGATTATATTCTTCATTTTGTTCTAAGGTAGCAACCAGATTCTTACCAACGAATCCGTTGGCACCAGTAATTAGAATATTCACTATTTATCCTCCCAAACAGCTAATTCCTGTTGAATATAGTCTAGTTTCAACAGCTTTTCAGCCATTTCATCTACGGTTAGTTGTTCAGTATTATCGGAATTATATTCCCCAATTTTTTCTTTTTCTTCATTACCCTCATCAAAGAATTTTCCATAATTTAAATCTCTCTTGTCAGAAGGGACTCGATAAAACTCTCCCATATCAATAGAACGTGCAGCTTCTTCAGCAGTTAATAGTGATTCATATTTCTTTTCACCATGGCGGATACCAATAGTCTTCACTTCAGGTTGAACATTAAATATTTTACCAATAGCTTGAATCAAGATATTGATTGTAGCAGCCGGTGCTTTTTGCACCATAATATCCCCTTGTTCTGCATGATTAAATGCGAACAGAACTAAATCAACAGCTTCTTCTAAGCTCATCATGAAACGCGTCATGTCACCATCAGTTAGTGTTAATGGTTTTCCTGCCTTAATTTGCTCAACAAATAAGGGAATTACACTGCCTCTAGATGCCATTACATTTCCGTAACGAGTAGCAGAAATTTTTGTTTTATCTGGATCAATATTTCGAGCTTTGGCAACTATCACTTTTTCCATCATTGCTTTCGAGGTTCCCATAGCATTTATTGGGTACGCTGCTTTGTCAGTTGATAGACATACAACATTGCTTACACCTGCTTCAATTGCAGCAGTCAATAGATTATCGGTACCAATTACGTTCGTTTTTACTGCTTCCATAGGAAAAAATTCACATGAAGGTACTTGTTTAAGAGCTGCCGCATGGAAAATATAATCTACACCACGAACTGCATCTCGGATACTGTTAATATCTCGCACATCTCCGATATAAAATTTAATTTTATCATTTTGATATTTTTTTCTTATATCGTCTTGTTTCTTTTCATCTCTAGAAAAAATTCTGATTTCTTTAAAATCCGAATCTATAAATCTCTTAAGTACTGCATTACCAAATGATCCAGTGCCTCCAGTAATCAATAAAATTTTATCTTCAAACATGCAATTATTCCCCTTTTATTAAGCTTTCAAATTTATCCATCAAATCATCCTTATTAAAATGTAGATCATGATATTCCTTAGCATTATTTCCTAAGCGATTTAATTGATTATTATCCATCTCAGTATAATTAATGATATTCATAACCATTTGCTCAACATCTCCAGCGTTTCCCACTAAGCCACTCTCAGATTCTCTTATAATATCTTGAACCTCTCCATTAGCTGCAACTAATAGTGATTTAGCGCAAGCCATTAATGATTGAACTTTAGCTGGAATAGTCATTTCAAATATTTTTTTATTATTTAATGTGATCATAGCCACATCGAATTTTGCTAAATAATACGGTATCATTTCAGCAGGTTGTCTAGGTATAAAATAAAAATATTCTGCAACATCTAACGCTTTAATTTGGCCTAATAGAGTATCCATATATCTGCCACTTCCTATAATGATAAATTTTGTAGGAACTTGTTTTTGCTTTAAAATATGTGCTGCTTTAGGTAAAATTCCTAATCCTTGTCCTTCGCCTATATTTCCTGCAAAAACAAACGTTCTTTCTTTAAAGTCTGGAACTTGTACATAATCATTATTTTTTTCTTTAACACTATAGGTATCTTCAGCGTATTGAGGCCAAAATTTCACCTTATTCGTAGAAATCCCTCTATTAATAATATTCTCAACAAAACTATTTGAAGACGCTAGTATCACTTCTGTATTTTTGTAGATGTAATCAACCATGGTATCAATACTTTTAACAACCATTCGATTCTTTGTATTTGTAACCGCAATTACATTTTCGGGCCACAAGTCCATCACGTAAAGATAATGTGGTACTCCTAATTTTTTTGCGTACCAAACCGCAGGTAATGCCTGGGTCATAGGGCTTACCTCATAAGTAAAAATTGCATCGATGTCCTTTGGGAGATTTCTTTCTAATAGCTTACTTGCAAGCACAAAGGAAGAATAATTAAGTACTAAATTTAATTTATTTTTACGTCGTTCAAAAATTGGCATGCGATATATTTCAATCCCATTCCAGTTTTCACGTCTCCTACTGTTCCAATTATATCCGTCATAAAACTTACCTTCTGGATAATTTGGTATCCCTGTAACAACTGAGACTTTAAAACCTCTATTCACTAATTCCAAGCAAATATCGTTAATTCTAAATTGTTCTGGAAAAAAATACTGTGAATATACAAGTATATGTTTGCTCATTCATTCATTCATCCTTTTAGTTTAGAAAAAATCTCTCACTTCTTAACTTTCTTCATCAGTACGATAATAATCGTAATATCCATATCCTCTATTTTTTTCTAGGGGAGCATCATTTAATACAAATCCTAAAATATTTGCTTTTACTTTCTCTAATGCTTCTTTAGATTCAGCAACCTGATCTTTACGAACATAATTTTGTCTAGCAACCAGTATGGCTCCATCAACTATTGAAGAAATAATTTGTGGATCTGTTACCGAGTAAATTGGTGGCGTATCAAATATGACTAAATCAAACAATTCGGTTAGCTCGACCACAAGGCTTTTCATTTGCCCGGAAGCTAATAATTCCGCTGGATTAGGTGGGATTGGGCCTGATGTCAAAAAATAAAGTCCTAGTTCTGCCGATTTTTGAATAGTTTCTAAAGAAGGCTTTTCTTCATTAACTAATAAAGTAGTTAATCCACGTGTATTATTCAATTTAAACGTTCTATGTAAAGTAGGTTTTCTTAGGTCAGCATCCACGATCAGTACCTTACGATTTGTTTGTGCATAGGTATAAGCTAGGTTCACTGCAGTTGTAGATTTTCCTTCCATTGGAATTGATGAAGTGATCGCAATAGATTTCATGTCTTTCCCAATTTGCGCAAATTCAATATTGGTTCTAAGCGTTCTATACTGTTCTGCAATTGCAGACATCGGCTCAAAATAAGTAATTAAAGCAGATCCTAGCTTTTGTTCATTTTCTAAATTTTGTTTGATTCTTTTACTTTTAAAATTAAACATGGCTATACTCTCTTTCTATTTGAATTACTAGCTCTATGACTTTGAATCCTACTGTCATTCTTTTGATCATCACTCAATTCATATATTTCACCTAAAGCGACTAAGTCGAATGCCAATAAATCTTCACTAGATTTCACTCGATTATCCAGCAATTCAATTACAAGTGCAATACTGATCATCACCATTGCCCCTACAAAACCACCAATTAATGTAAACAGGACAATATTCGGAGAGACTTGATTAGGGTTATAAGATGCAGAAGAAACGATATAAACGTTTGAAACTTCATCACCATAAATATCAAGTAAAGTTTCTTCAAATTCTGTGATCACTGTATTCACCACATTTTGGGCGTCTTGGGGTGATGCCATTTCAGCAGATATATTGAAGGCTTGGGAATCAGTGGATTGCTCAATCGTGATAGCGTTTCTTAATTGATTAACTGAAAATTGATTATCCAAACTATTATTAACTTCAGTTAATACACCATCACCTAGAATAATATCTCTGTAGGTACTTACTAACGTCACATTAGTTTGAACCTCATTGTATTGGATAGAATTTTCCTGACTGCTTCGTTGGTTCACAATCAATTGCGCTTGAGATGAATATTGTGGTTCAATAAAAAACATGACCACTAGGGCTGAATCTCAACCCGAAAACTGAACACTCAAAAAAAGAGTGTTGTAAGTTTTCGGGTTATTTTTATGCAAAATTTTCGGTATACTCTATTTGAGTTATACAGAAGGGAGTGGACAGGATGAGTAAAAA
>JAEZWY010000206.1 GCA_023442905.1 Bacillota bacterium
ACTCCCAGGTCATTCCGTTTATCAATAATTTTATTCCATTCTTGGAAATTCCAGCACTAGCCTGGAAAACGGACCCATTCTGGACTAAAGTGGCATTAATTTCTATCCAAGGTTGGCTTGGTTTCCCATACATTTACGTATTAACCACGTCAATTCTACAATCTATACCAGGTGAATGGTATGAAGCAGCTTCAATTGATGGCGCTTCACCTATCCAAAAATTCCGGTTTATTACCTTCCCGCATATTCTATCTGTTGCGGCACCGGTATTAATCACGCAATACACCGGAAACTTTAACAACTTCACAATGATTTACCTATTTAATGAAGGTGGGCCTGGTTCAGTAGGGAACAATGCCGGGACTACAGATATCTTGATTTCATGGGTCTACAAGTTGACGACTGGGCAATCGCCACAATATAACGTATCATCTGCGATTACCATTATCATCTCAACGATTGTCATTGTGATTTCATTGATTATCTTTAAATATACCAATGCTTTTGAAATGGAGGATTAAGCCATGGCTGAGAAAAAATTAGCAAATACGCAAAAACGCGGTCGCTTTTGGACCAAATTCTTCACCTATGCCTTCTTAGTCTTTATGGCAATCATCATCATCTATCCCTTACTGATTACCATTACATCAGCCTTCAGGGGTGGAAACTTAATTGCCTTTAACTTGAACTTCTCAGGTCAGTTTACCCTAAGTAACTTTGAACGCTTGTTTACAGAAACCCAATACGGTCAGTGGTACATTAATACTTTAATCGTTGCGGTGATTACCATGGCCTTACAGGTAACGATTATTACCTTAGCCGGATATGCCTACTCAAGATACCGGTTCGCAGGTCGTAAACAATCCCTAAAATTCTTCATCATCGTTCAAATGGTTCCAACAACAGCAGCCTTGACCGCCTTTTACGTTATGGCCTTACTAGTTGGGGGGCTAGACAAATTATGGTTCTTGATTTTCGCCTATGTCGGCGGGTCAATCCCAATGAACTCATGGTTGATGAAAGGGTATTTTGATACCGTGCCAATTGACCTAGATGAATCCGCAAAATTAGACGGAGCAGGCCACTTACGGACCTTTGGACAAATCGTCTTACCGTTAGTGCGCCCAATGATTTCAGTGCAAGCCTTATGGGCATTTATGACCCCATTCGGTGAGTACATGCTAGCCCGTTTCATCTTGCGTTCACCAGAAAATTACACCGTAGCCATCGGGTTACAACAATTTATTACCAATCCTCGTGAACAACGGGTAACCCTATTCGCGGCAGGGGCGCTCTTAATCGCCTTACCAATTTCAATCATGTTCTTCTACTTACAAAAGAACTTTGTATCTGGTTTAACTGCTGGTGGTACGAAAGGGTAATACATGATTTTTCACAAGTAACTTACGGATTAAGCAAGCAATTAGCAGATAGAAAGATAGGCGATGAACGTGATAAAAGCAATATTTCCCATCAATTACTTTAAGAGTATTTGGACACCAAGCAAAATTTGGTTTAACCGCCATGACCTCAAATGGTGGCAAATGTTGCTGGTCATCCTCTTCTTAAACGGTTTGATGACAGTTCCAGTAACCTTAAACTATGCCAATATGACCGAGTTTCCCGTAACCGACTACTATCCCAATGCCATGGCCCTTGTAGATGACCAAGTGGTAGCCGAGATCCAGCAAGTCACCTTTGAAAATGGAGAAATGCTGATCGGCCAACCAGTGGTTTCAGAAAGCGTTGAAGGAACCGTCGCCTTTGGATTGGCAGACAATCAGCTAGAGACACTCGCAGCTAGCGGGAAAACGGCACTCATTTTCCAAGAGAATCAATTCGTCTTAATGGAAGCTGGGGCGCCAACAGCAACGGTCCTTTATACCAAAGACTTCGACTTGACAGGGCTTGACCAAGCAGGTATTCAGGAAAGTTTAAGCCAGCAATGGTTAGACCAAAACCGCGTTTTAGTGGTCTTGATCTTCTCGAGTGTGATCAGCTTGATATTCCTAGCCATGAACCTATTCTTGGTTGGGATTGCGGCCCTCATGTTCTATATGACCAAGGGGAGTCCGGTTACGTCTATTGAAACTTATAAAGAGTCCATCAATTTAATCCTAAATGCCTTATCACTGCCGACCTTCTTGGCTATGGCTTACGGTTTATACAACTTTGATGTATCTTTAATGGCTAGCTTGCAAACAATCGGTCTAGTGACCATGCTGCTCTTAGTCATGTGGAAAACAAGATTCCGCGACCAAACCTTGGACGAATTTCAACTGTTGGAAGCTTAATCCATCCAGTATGATTTTGAAGCCTGTTTGAACCTAGACCAAATGCTTTAAATAGATCATGTATCACCTTTAAAAAGTTTAAGAAAATGACAATTGAACTGTGCATTTTTGAAGATAGGAGAATGCCTTGTGGCTGAAATAAAATTAAATCATATTTATAAAAAATACGACAATGCGGAGAAGTTTTCGGTAACGGACTTCAATTTAGATATTAAAGACAACGAATTTATTGTTTTCGTAGGCCCTTCCGGATGCGGGAAATCGACAACCTTACGGATGGTAGCCGGTTTGGAAGATATTACTAAAGGGGACTTGGTCATTGACGGACAAGTCGTTAACGATGTGGCACCTAAAACACGTGACATCGCCATGGTATTCCAAAACTATGCCCTATACCCACATATGACTGTGCGTGAAAACATGGCATTCGGTTTGAAATTGCGTAAGGTAGACAAGAAAGAAATTGATTCGCGCGTGGATGAAGCGGCAGAATTACTGCAAATAACGGACTTATTAGAACGTAAACCAGCCGCCTTATCTGGTGGGCAACGTCAACGTGTAGCCTTAGGACGTGCAGTAGTCCGTCAACCTAAAGCCTTCTTGATGGATGAGCCTTTATCCAACTTGGATGCCAAATTACGGGTTCACATGCGGTCTGAGATCGCTAAATTACATAAACGTTTAAACACAACCATCATCTATGTAACCCATGACCAAACAGAAGCCATGACTTTGGCTGACCGGATTGTCATCATGAATGCTGGTGAAATCCAACAAGTAGGGACACCGCTTGAAGTTTATAACAACCCAGAAAATGCCTTTGTAGCAGCCTTTATGGGGTCGCCTGCCATGAACCTAGTGGATGTGAAGTATGAAGCTGGCCATATTCATTTAGAAGGTGGCACCAAGCTTGAAGTGACCCCACCATCTCGGCGCATTTTAGATGAGAAAGGTTATGACGGCAAAACAGTGACTTTTGGTATTCGTCCAGAAGATATGCAGTCTGAACAATTGGCTTTAGACGCTACACCAGAAACGGTTGTCGAACCAACCATTACGGTATCCGAATTAACAGGGGCAACATCTATCCTATACTTAGATGTTAAAGGACAAGAGTTCATTGCTGTGGTAGATGCCCGTGACTACCACGAAGTTGGATCAACCATCAAGATTGCCTTTAACATGAATAAGGCCCACTTCTTCGATGTTGAAACAGGCAAAGTGATTAAATAGCACTACCAAGGTACATGCGAATCTTAACAAGAACCGTGTGTGCCTTTTCCTATCGAAAATAAAGAAACCGGTTGCATTAGATTGAGATGATATTTTATAAGGAGGATTCACATGACAGAATCAGTAACAAAATTAAAGGTAGGCATTATCGGATGCGGAGGCATTGGGATGCAGAAGCATTTACCGGCCTTAGCCCAAGTTGAAGAGGTAGAATTGGTGGCTTTTTGTGATTTGGTCGAAGACCGGGCCCTGGCTGGAAAAGCCAAATTTGGGACAAGTGAATCCAATGTATATACCGATTACCAAAATATGTTGGCTGAAGAAAGCTTAGATGTGGTCCATGTCTGTACCCCAAATGCCACGCATGCAGAATTATCTATTGCAGCGCTTGATGCAGGCAACCACGTAATGTGCGAAAAACCAATGGCCAAAACAGCTGAAGAAGGTCGCTCGATGATCGAAGCGGCTGAACGAAACGGTAAAAAATTAACCATCGGCTATCAAAACCGTTTTAGAAAGGACAGCCAATACCTAAAAGCCATCTGCCAAGAGGGTCAATTAGGAGAAATTTACAATGC
>JAEZWY010000072.1 GCA_023442905.1 Bacillota bacterium
CTTTAAAAGACATGTTGCTTGATCAAAGTTTCGGAGATTCCGCTAGCCAAGTCGTTATAGAAGACTATTTAGATGGCTATGAGCAGTCTCTTTTATGTTTCGTGTCCAATAACCAATTGGTACCCATGGAGACGGCCCAAGATTATAAGAAGGCATTTGATGGCGATTTAGGGCCCAATACGGGTGGCGTAGGTGTTTATTCTTTACCAAAAATGCATGAAACCACAGATCCGGCCTTGGATGCACAGATCAAAGCTATTTTGGGGCAAATTGAACGTGGGTTAATCGCTGAAAAATTTTCTTTTTATGGGATTTTGTTTATTGGCTTTATGATTCAAGATGGCCAAGCGAAAGTCTTGGAATTTAATGTCCGCTTTGGGGATCCTGAGACGGAAGTCCTTTTACCAAGACTGGAAAGTGACTTGCTGACAGTTTTTGAAAAGACCCTAGCTGGCACTTTAAAACCCAGCGATTTAATTTGGTCTAAGCAAGCAGCAGTCGGGGTGGTCTTATATTCTAAAGGCTATCCAGGTTCTTACGACAACCATGTTGCGATTGAATTCTTACCTGAAGATGCCTTGATTTTCCACAACGGTACGACGACAGATGAAACAGGGCAATTGATTACAAACGGTGGCCGTGTCCTAACGCCAGTTGCCTTAGCAGACGATATTCAAAGCGCCCGCCAGGCAGCCTACAAGCTTGTGGGCCAGATTCACGGCGCATCACTGACTTACCGGACCGATATTGCTAAGTTATAAATGTAAATTCTTTTCCAAAGCTAGTATGCGACAGCTATTCCAATGGGGTAGCTCAGTATACTAGCTTTTTTATTGGCAAAATGGCTAAGTTATGGGGAAAACGCTATCAGAAAATAAAAAACGTTTTCATGAAAAAAATCATATTTTTCTGGACCTGGTTCGTTGACATTGGTGAATTTCTAAGTAAAATAGTTAGTATGCGAACTATAAGGTTCGGGTGCGACTAATTAAAAATAGACATGTAAGGAAGGTGAAGAAGTGATACATGAGGATCGTCCATTATATATAGGTGGTCTGCTACGGGAGTTAACAATTGCAGTCCATCGAAATATTGGTGTAGAACTTAGTGAGCACGAATTGGGAGATATGAAGGGTCCACAATCGATGGCATTGGGTTATCTAATCCATGCGTCAGCACAAGATGAAATCTATGTGAAAGACCTGGAAAAATATATGAAGATTCGTAAATCTACTGCGTCTGAATTGGTCAGCCGATTAGAGAAGAATGGGTATGTGAAGACGGAGAAATCGCAAAAAGATGGTCGATTAAAAAGGCTAATTGTTACAGAGGAAGGACATGAAGCCCATGACCGGATTCTCCAATTTTTACAAGAGATAGATGACAGATTAGTTGAAGGTCTCTCAAAGGAAGAGGTTGACACTTTCGTCAACTTATTAAATAGACTAATTCAGAACATGCTGCCTTAAAAAAGGTGGGTATTAGGAGGTAATGAAAGGTGCTAAAAATATTAGCGAAAGCAAATAAAAAGGAAAAACTTCTTGCTTTACTAAGCGTGTTGCTGATAATGCTACAAGTTTACTTAGAGTTAGAAATCCCTGACTACATGTCAGAAATTACAGCGTTACTACAAATGCCAGATACCGTGACAGCGGATATTTGGGAACCAGGTTTAATCATGGTTGGTTTATCACTAGCATCTTTTGCCTCTGCTATATTGGTAGGATTTTTTGCTGCACGTATTGCCGCAAGTTTAACTGCCCGTATTCGTGGGGAAGTGTTTGATAAAGTCATGAACTATTCAGCCAATGAAATCAACCATTTTTCAGTGCCAAGTTTAGTGACGCGTTCTACCAATGACTTGACCCAAATCCAAATGTTGATTGCTTTAGGACTACAAGTCGTTTTACGGGGACCAATTATGTCTATTTGGGCGATTGCGAAAATTTCCGGTCAAAACTGGCAATGGTCAATGACAACTGCTGTCGCTGTTGGTGTCTTATTAATTATGATTAGCTTTATTATGTATTTTGCAGTACCTCGTTTCAGCAAAATTCAAACAATGACTGATAATCTAAATGCGGTAACCCGTGAAAATTTAACCGGTTTACGCGTTATTAGAGCTTACAATGCAGAAAAATATCAAAATAAAAAATTCGCCAAAGCTAATGACGACTTAACCAATACACAACTCTTTGTTAACCGTGTAATGGGGATCATGCAACCCGGTATGACCCTCGTATCAAGTGGTTTAACCCTAGTAGTTTACTGGTCAGGTGCTTACTTAATCGCCGATGCAGCACAAGGGACAGAGCAAATTAACCTATTCTCAGACATGGTTGTCTTCTCATCTTACGCCATGCAAGTCATCATCGGATTCTTGTTAATGGTCATGATCTTCATGATTTTACCTCGTGCCATTGTTTCGGCAAAACGAATCAACGAAGTGCTAGATTTAGCGCCTTCAATCGCTTTTAAAGCGGACAGTGTTGAAACAAGTGAACAAGGTAGCGTTGAATTTAAAAATGTAACTTTCAAATACGGTGATGATGCTAAACCAGCTCTTAAAGATATTGATTTTAAAGTCAACAAGGGTGAAACCTTAGCAATTATTGGTTCAACTGGTTCTGGTAAATCAACATTAATCCAAATGATTCCACGTTTATATGACGTTTCAGAAGGGCAAGTGTTGGTTGATGGGCAAAATGTTAAAGACTTTGACCATGAGAGCTTGAATAATATTGTGGGTTATATGCCGCAAAAACCAGTTCTTTTCTCAGGGACCATTCGTTCAAATATGAACCTTGGTGAAAGTAATGAACATTTAGAAAATGAAACATTAACAGATGAAGAAATTTGGTCTGCACTAGATACCGCACAAGCCAGAGACTTTGTTGAAGGAGAGCCAGATCAGTTAGATACCCATGTTGCCCAAGGTGGTAATAACTTCTCCGGTGGTCAAAAACAACGTTTAGGGATTGCCCGCGTGCTTGCTCGTAAACCAGAGATTCTGATCTTTGATGATTCATTCTCTGCTTTGGATTACCAGACAGACAAGACATTGCGTGCTGTTTTAGCGGAAAGAATGGCTGACACGACAAAAATCATTGTGGCCCAACGTATTTCAACGATTATGGATGCATATGAAATTTTAGTTCTAGATCGCGGGGAAATTGTTGGTCGCGGTAAACATCAAGAATTATTGGCAGAAAATAAAGTATATCAAGAGATTGCTTATTCACAATTATCAGAGGAGGAATTAGCAAATGCGTAAGAAAAAAGATGCAAATCAACCTTCATTGATGGTGAATATTATGAAATATGCCCGGGAATATAGATGGCCCTTTGTTGTGGCAGTTATCCTAGCAATGGGTGGCTCTATAGCATCTATTATCGGTCCTGACCGGTTAGGGGATATGACGGATAAGATTACAGAAGGATTGATGTCACCGGATGGGATTGACTTGGCGGCAGTTTCAAAAATTGCCATAACCCTTGTTATTATCTATGTGATTGGGGCGATATTCACTTATATTCAAACTTTTGTAATGGCAACAATTATTCAAAACTTTTCAAGAAAATTACGGAAGAATGTGTCAGATAAAATTGACCGTTTGACTTTACGCTACTTTGATAGCCATAGTCATGGGGATACTTTAAGTCGGGTAACCAATGACTTGGACTTGGTTGGACAGTCTTTAAACCAAACCATGTCCTCATTCATTCCATCTGTGACTTTACTGATCGGTACCTTGGTCATGATGTTCTACAACAATGCGATTTTAACCTTAGTCGCTTTAGTTTCTGTGGTTATCGGATTCGCTGGGATTGTCTTAATTCTAGGTCGTTCACAAGGTTATTTTATTTCACAACAAAAAAATCTAGCGAATGTGAATAGTATTGCTGAAGAGTCTTACTCTGGTCAAAGTGTGTTAACGACTATTAATGCACGTAATCAGATGACACAAACCTTCAATGAAGCAAATGAAGCTTTATATGATAGTGTTTGGCATGCCCAATTCCTATCAGGTATTATGCAACCCTTGATGCAATTTATCGGTAACTTCGGTTATGTGGCGGTTTCTGTTGTAGGTTCTATTATGGCATTAAATGGTGATATTACCTTTGGGGTAGTGGTATCTTTCATGGTTTATGTGCGGATGTTCACTCAACCATTAGGGCAATTATCACAATCATTTGCTTCGTTCCAATCTGCGTCAGCAGCCTTAAATCGTGTATTTGAGTTCTTAAATGAAGAGGAAATGGCCGAAGATGCTAACTTATTACGTGAATTACCGGATGTACATGGTGACGTCACTTTTGAACATGTACACTTTGGTTATGAAGCAGACCAACCGATTATCAAAGACTTCTCAGTAGCTGCTAAAGCTGGTCAAAAAATTGCGATTGTAGGGCCTACAGGAGCTGGGAAAACAACCATTGTGAACTTGCTGATGAAATTCTATCCAATCGATTCAGGTGAAATTTATATTGATGGGATACCAACAAGTGAAATCTCACGGGCAGCAATCCACGATCAATTCTCTATGGTATTGCAAGATACTTGGTTATTTGAAGGTACGATTCGTGAAAATCTGATCTTTAACCAAGAACACATTACTGACCAGATGGTTGAACAAGCGGCTGCAGCTGTGGGTATTGACCACTTTATCAACACCTTACCAGAAGGATACGATACGGTTTTAGATGATTCAGTTACTTTATCAGTTGGACAAAAACAATTGTTCACGATTGCGCGTGCCTTACTGAAAGATGCACCTTTATTGATATTAGATGAAGCGACATCTTCAGTCGATACACGTACAGAAGTCTTATTACAAGAAGCCATGGATAAACTAATGGAAGGTAGAACATCATTTGTGATTGCCCACCGTTTATCAACTATCCGTAACGCTGATATTATCTTAGTTATGGACCACGGTAATATCATTGAACAAGGTAACCATGATGCTTTAATGGCTGAAGGTGGCTTCTATGCAGACCTTTATAATAGTCAGTTTGCAAAATAGCATGTAACTTTAAATTAAAAAATAAGAGAACAGGTTGTAAAACTTCCTGTTCTCTTATTTTTTTACTTCTGGAGCAATTCAGTTTCATATTTTCTCCCGTTCTTCAACACTGTGCATTATCCATTAAGAAAAAGCTTTACATATTATACCCACAGGGGTATAATATGTATACGCGTGGGGGTATATAAATGGATAGCATCCTTTTACCAAGTATTAAAGATTATCAAAAAGAAATTTCACCGTTGCTTCCGCCAAGTTTTCGCGAGTATCTCACTTGCTCTCACTATGCTCTAGCAGGGGATGGGAAACACCGGGCAACAAAAGGGTCTCTAATGCAATCTGGACGTATAATGCGGTGTCATCCATTTGTTAAAGGTGGAAACGATCTAGTGCCAAGGACATTTTCAGTCAAAAGAAATAATGAACCAAAGATAAATAGAGAGGAACAATCAAATGACAGTAAAAGTAACTGATAGCACTTTAGCATCCGAAGTACAAGACGGAATTACATTAGTCGATTTTTGGGCTCCTTGGTGTGGACCATGTAAAATGCTAGGACCAGTATTAGAAGAATTAGCAACAGAATTTGCACCTAAAATTAAAATTGCAAAGTTGAATATTGACGAAAATAATGTAACAGCCAGTCGACTGGGTATTATGAGCATTCCGACTATGGTTTTATATAAAGATGGTCAACCGGTTGAAAAAATAGTCGGCTACCAACCTAAAGAAGTACTAAAAGAGTATTTAACGGAAAAAGTAACAGCAAAATAATTACTATTATGAGGAGGGAAAATATGTTTTTCAAAAAAACACCTACGATTTCAACTACTGAACTGGAGAATAAATTATCCGAAAAGCCGCAAATTATTGATGTGAGAGAACCGCATGAATTCAAAAATGGTCATATTCCAGGAGCAAAAAATCTGCCATTGTCTAAAGTTGCTAACTACACGCCTAAAGGTCAAGTCTATGTAGTGTGTCAATCGGGAATGCGTAGTAAACGAGCAACGAAAATATTACTGAAACAAGGGCATGATGTTATCAACGTCCGTGGCGGCATGATGGCCTGGACAGGAGCAAAAATAGGGGGTAAAAATTAATGAGAATTGTCATTATAGGTGGTGTAGCAGGCGGAATGTCTGCCGCTACAAGGTTAAGACGGTTGAATGAAACAGCAGAAGTTATCGTGTTAGAAAAAGGACCTTATGTGTCATTTGCTAATTGTGGTTTGCCTTATTATGTCGCTGGAGAAATCGATGAACGGACGGATTTGTTAGTTCAAACTCCAGAAACTTTGCAAGCAAGGTTCAATTTAGACGTACGACCAAATAGTGAAGCTATATCCATCGACTCTGACAACAAAGAAGTGGTCGTGCAAACCAATCAAGAAACATACACACTGGGGTATGACAAATTAATCTTGTCTCCAGGAGCAAAACCGTTCATTCCACAAGCAAAGGGATTAGAAGAAGCAGAGAATATTTTCACCTTGCGTTCTGTTCCAGATGTCGATGCGATTTCCAACTTTATCCATATACACAACCCTAAAAAAGCAGTTGTCATAGGTGCTGGATTTATCGGGCTAGAAATGGCAGAAAGTTTAGTCCAACGAGGAATGGAAGTTACTATTGTAGAGAAAGCGCCACATGTACTGCCACCTTTCGATGAAGAAATGGCGGCTTATGTAAGGAAAGAATTAGCAGCTAATGGGGTAAGATTATATACAGGATTGGCGGCTGAATCATTTGAAGAAAAAGGTAAAATCGTTGTATTGGAAAACGGAGAACGCTTAGAAAGTGATATTACTTTAATGTCTGTAGGTGTAAAACCGGAAACAACGGTAGCTTTAACAGCCGGTGTCGAAACAGGTTTACGCGGTGGGATAGTCGTTGATGACCAATATGAAACTAGTCAAAAAGATATTTACGCTGTGGGGGATGCGATTGTCGTTAAACAACAAATCAACGGAGAAGACACAATGATTGCATTGGCTTCGCCAGCTAACCGACAAGGCCGTCAAGTGGCTGATGTCATTAGCGGATTAGAGCGCAAAAATAAAGGTAGCATAGGGACAGCGATTGTACGAGTGTTCAAAATGGCAGCAGCGTCGACCGGTTTGAGTGAACGCCAATTGCAACAAGATGATGAGGCGTACGAAGTGATTCATATCCAAGGAAAAAGTCATGCGGGCTATTATCCTAATGCAAAAACCATTGTCTTAAAGTTATTGTTTCATCCGACCACAGGTAAAATTTATGGCGCTCAAGCCATCGGAGAAGATGGTATAGATAAACGGATTGATATCATTGCTACAGCTATTAAAGCCGGAATGACGGTGCAGGAGTTGCCGGAATTAGAGTTCACTTATGCCCCTCCATTTGGTTCTGCTAAAGATCCTGTTAATATGGCTGGTTATGTAGCTTTAAATCTTATGGAAGGCATTAGTGAGTCTGTTCAGTGGTATGAATTAGAAGACAAGCAAGCAGAAGGATATTTACTGCTAGATGTTCGAAATGAAGGTGAAATGAAATCCAACGGCCGCTTAAAAGGTGCAGTCAATATTCCTTTAGATAGTTTGCGAGACCGCATGGCGGAGTTGCCCAAAGATCAACCGATTATTGTCAGCTGTCACAGTGGACTGCGTAGCTATGCAGCAGAAAGAATATTGAAACAAAATGGCTACCAAGCCAAAAATTTAGATGGCGCATTTGCGCTTTACTCAACAGTGAAACCAGAAAAGGTGGTAAAATAATGTATAATTCAATATCAATGTCAGAATTCGAACAAAAATGGGAAAAAGAGAATCTTCCTTTAGTAGACGTTAGAGAAATCAACGAATGGGAAAATGGTCACCTGGACGGAGCAATCCATGTTCCTTTAAGTAATCTTTCAGCTGAAAAAAATAAATTGGATAAAAGCCAAGAGTATTATGTAATGTGCCACTCTGGAGCACGTTCTGCAAAGGCTTGTCAACAATTAGCACAAGAAGGATACAACGTGATAAATGTAATGGGCGGAATTTCTGCTTGGAGAGGAGAAATTGTTTAGTGGAGTACGATAAAAAAATTGTGAATCGTTTGAAACGTTCTGACGGTCAATTGCATGGCGTTTTGAATATGATGGAAGAAGGAAAAGATTGCGTGGATATTGTGACTCAATTATCAGCGGTTCGCTCTAGTATTGATCGTACGATTAGTTTAATTGTTGCCGAAAATTTAGTAGAATGTGTGCAAGAAAATATTAAAGATGGCAGCACAGGTGAAGAGCGTATTCAACAAGCAATTCAGTTACTAATGAAGAGTCGCTAGCCATGTGTTATGGCTTATGCTACATCAACGTATAACAATATTTTAAATGAATATAAAGGTATAATATTGGAAACACAAAATAAGAGAACAGGTTGCTAAGATGCCTGTTCTCTTATTATTTTTACTTCTAGAGCAAGCAACTTTCATTTACAAGCTGTCAGCTAAGGAAACCTAGGTATTGATACCCAGGAGGAATTAGCGAAATAGACAGCTCTTTTCGTATTTTTACTGTTCTTCAACTGAAGTTTCTGAAGGGTTTTCTTTCAAAAAATCTCTAAAACTATCTCCCCAATCACAAATAGAAGTTACAACGGGTTCTAAGAGTAAACCAATTTCACTTAGTTGATACTCTACTTTAGGAGGTACAACCGGGTATACAACCCTAGTAATGATTTGATCATCTTCTAATTCCCTTAATTGTCTAATTAACATACGTTGATTGACATCGGGAAGGTATCTTTGTATTTCACTTAGCCTTAATGGAGACTGTTGTAGCAAGCACCAGATAATTGCTATTTTCCAACGTCCACCTATAACGGATAAAGCCAAATCCTTGCTAGTGAAAAAAGTTTTTTCTTTATAATGAATGGTCATGTAGTGCCATCTCTTTCTATTGATATTTTGTTTATACTGACAAAAAAGTCAGTATTATCTAACGGGTTATAATACGAGATTATGGAAATGTAAAGCTGCTGTTGCACTTAATTTGACAATTGAAGCAATAAATATAAGCCGATAAGAAGTAAGAATAGCGTCAAGAAACCATGGACGATTTTTGTCGATTGAAATTCTTTAGGGTATTTAAATAAGAAGATATACCCATTAACGAAACCGGCGACAACGAGAAAGATAGCGAAAATAGTTAAATACATGATGACTCCTTTACTTATGATGAGACTTTTAACTATTATACATTAAAATTAATTGATTTCGGTTTGAAGTATGAGGGATATGATGTGGATTTACCGTAGTATACAGATATAATTAAATATGAATTAACAGTAGAAAGGTTGATAAAATAATGAAATTATATATGAAAAACCAATTACTATCGTTGAAACGTGACTTTAATTTGAAGAATGAAGATGACGATCCCGTTTACAAAATAAAAAATAAATGGCTCTCAATTGGTCAACAATTTCGCATTATCGACCTAGCTCAGGATAAAGAAGTAGCACAAGTTAAAGAGCAAATTATTGATTTAATGCCAACAGTAGACGTATACGATGAAAATAATGATAAGGTCGCAGAAATACGTAAAAAGATTTCCTTATTTAGAGATAACTATAAAGTTACTTCTTTAGATTGGGATGTTAAAGGGAATATTCTGGATTTTGACTACCGTATTACGGATGAAAATGGGGACCGTATTGCCCGTATCGACCGTAAATTAATTTCTATCCGCGATACCTTTGTTATTGATATTGAAGACCATGTACCAGCTGATGTCGTGCCAATTATTTTAGGTGTAGTCATGGCTATTGACCTAGTGGTTGAACGTAAAGACGATGATGACGACAAAGATGAAGACTAGAATTGTATTTAAATAGTTTACTGAAGAAGGCTACGACCATATGGATCGTGGCCTTTTTAATTTATAGGAAAAATTTCTTTGAAATTACTTGTATTTTTCGAACATACGTTCTATCATTACCTAGAACATACGTTCGATTTTATAGAACGTAAATTTAAATGTCTAAGCTAAGGAGGGCTAAAGATGTTTGCAAATAATGTAACATTTGATTATTCAAAGGAACCTAGTCGCGATATTTTGTGTATCGATTGTAAGTCATTTTATGCCTCAGTGGAGGCAGCGGCGCGTGGTCTAGACCCGCTAACAACAAAATTAGTTGTGATGTCCTACCATGATGAAACAGGTGGTCAAAGTAGAGGATCTGGTCTTATTTTGGCTAGCTCACCAGCAGCTAAAAAGGCTTTTAATATCTCTAACGTCACTCGGGCACGCGATTTACCTTATCCCTATCCAGATGATTTGGTTATTGTGCAACCCCAGATGCGACTCTATATGGAGAAAAACCAAGAGATTAACCGGATCTATAAAAGCTACGTGGACGAAGCCAACCATCACGTATTTTCAATAGATGAGAGTTTCTTAGATGTGACGGATTCATTTCGCCTATTTAAGGTGAATAATGCATACGAAATGGCTCAGAAAATACAAAAGGATGTCTATGACCAGACCGGCATTTATACCACGATTGGCATTGGCGATAACCCCTTTCTAGCCAAAGTGGCCCTAGACATTGGCGCGAAAAAGGAGGGCGATATGATTGCTGAATGGCGGTATGAGGATGTACCGGATACCTTATGGCAGATTGCTGATTTAACAGAAGTCTGCGGTATTGGCCACCGAATGGCCCGCCGACTAAAGGGGATGGGTATTAATAATGTCTATGACCTCGCCCATTCTTCTTATCACGTATTAAAAGATAAATTAGGGGTCATGGGTGCCCAACTTTATGCCCATTCGTGGGGCGTGGACCGGTCTTTTCTCGGCACCCCTTATACCACAAAGGACAAGTCCATCGGCAACAGTCAAGTGCTCCCAAGAGACTACACCGATAAGGCTGAAATTGCTGTCGTCGTCAAGGAAATGGCTGACCAAATTGGTACCCGTTTAAGACGAGCTGGCGCGCAAACCCAAGTCGTCGGTCTTGGCTTAGGCTATTCTATGGGCTACTTTGATGCAAATGGTAAAAGGGGTATTCATAAGCAAATCAAGGTAACACCGACCAATCAAAGTAAGGTGATTGCTGAAGTGGCCTTGTATCTGCTGTCCTTACTCTATGACAACCAAGTAATCCGGCATATTTCTTTATATAGCGGCAACCTTGTTTACAATCAAGCAGTCCAATTAAATCTATTTGAAAGTGAAAACAATCAAGTAGCCGACTTGAAAACAGATGTGATTGTGGATACCATCCGTAAGAAATACGGTTTTAAGAGTCTGGTCTATGCCTCGTCTCTTAAAACTGGCGGTCGGGCAATTGAACGCTCTAGTTTAGTCGGCGGACACGCTGGTGGTATGGCGGGTATCGAAGGTGAGGCCCATGGCTAAGCGGCTTGAACCTTGGGAACTCCCAAACGGTAGAAGA
>JAEZWY010000103.1 GCA_023442905.1 Bacillota bacterium
TAGCGTAAAAAAACAAGCCAGGTATATTCTGGCTTGTTTTTTATAGCAATTTATTTTTTTCAAATCATTCTATCTAATATCCATATAAACCGTATTTGACGGTACGACTCTCGCCCCAAAAGGTACAAGAGATAGTAAAGCTAGTTTAAAGTGTTGTTTGGCGAATGGTATCCCAATAATTGTGATGGTTAAGACGGCTGCCGTCACCAAGTGCATCAAGGCTAGCTCTAGACCACCAAAGATTAACCATAGAATATTCAACAAGAAGCTACCAAAACCACTTGCTTCACGAACGACATCTTTCCCAAATGGCATCAATGATAATTTGGCCATTTTAAAACATTGTTGCCCTATTGGAATACCAACGATCGTTATACACCATAAACAGCCAACGATGAACCAAGAGAAAGCAGAAATAAGCCCCCCAAAGATCATCCAAATCATATTTCCTAAACAGCCCACTAGCATTCATCCTTTCATTTTCGTTTTCAGTAGTTTATGGTTATAATAATAGCATAAAAGAATTTACTGGCCCTCAGACTAACGATGTAACTTGCAAGAACTAATAATTGTAAGCGCTATAGAGCCATCTAGTAAACAAATACCGTATGGAGGATTTTCATGACAGACATCAAATTAATTGCTATTGATATGGACCACACACTATTAAATGATAAAGGGCAAATCCCTGAAAACTTTACCGACCAAGTATTGGCACTAAAAGAACAAGGGACACAAGTCGCCATTGCATCTGGCCGTCCTCTATATACTTTAGTAGATATGTTCAGTCATATCGAAGACCATTTAATTTTCGTTTCCGATAATGGTGCAGCGATTACAAAGCAACAGGAACAACTCTTCAATTCAATTATCCAGCAAGATGACTATCGCAAATTAATGGCCTTTACCCTGGAACAAGAAACAGCAGCGGGAATTCCTATCCTATGTGCCTTAGATGCAGCCTATATCCCAAAAGCACATGACCAATATGACGAAGTTTACCGTACTTTCTATACCAATATTTATTATTATGATGACTTTGCGTCAGTAGATGCTGTAGCCAATAAATTTACAGTCTATACACCGAATAATGACGCAGTTGACCAATACTCAGCTATTTATGGTCCAGCACTTAATCAGCGGTTTTCTGCCACTGTTTCCGGTAAAGAATGGATTGATATCATGAATAAGCGTATCGATAAGGGTCAAGCCATGTATCAATTGAGTAATTTACTCAATATTTCTACCGATCAAATGATGGCCTTTGGCGACAATTACAATGATATAGAAATGTTGGCGGCCGTTAAATATTCTTACGCTATGGAAAACGCTCATGACGACATTAAAAAACAAGCCAATTTTATCGCACCTTCAAATAATGATTTAGGTGTATCTAAGATTATCCAAGACCTTTTAGATGGTAATTTATAAACTAAATACCCCGAAGTTAATTTTCACGATTACAATTAACCTCGGGGCTCTTTTTATTGTATTTTTATTTTTCCTTATTCACCTGAAAACATCCAAGATACACCATATGGATCTGTAAACATACCAAATATTTCAGACCATTCAGATGGCGCTAATGGCATCGTTTCCTCGCAACCTAAATCAATAGCATTTTTAAAGAATGCTTGTACTTTAGCAACTTCATTCTTATCTTTTTGATCGAATACGAATGACACATTCGAGCCCTCATGATCTACCGGTCGATTTCCCCAGGAATCTGATAAAAATATGACATTACCGAGCACCTCTATACTAGCATTCATCACAAATTCATTTGAGTTTTTTGGCCGCTCATTCTCTGGCATATCAGCAAACATCGCATCATCAGCTAAAATTAGTTCTTTTACCGTAGCACCCAACTTTTCATAAAATCCTAGCACTTCTTTTGAATGTGCGAAATTCAAATACGGGACAACTTGAACCATTTTACCACTCCTTTCAACTCATCAGTGATATCTCTTTGAACACTTACAGTATATCGTGACAGGAATCGCTAGTCTTATGATAACCATTTTGGACACAAAAAAACAATCACCGCTTAGCTAGTTATCCCCTTCTATTCAGAGTAGCTAGCAAACTGGTGATTGCCCTTTTTCAAAAATTAATCAAACAAACCTAATTGTTCGCAGGCTTTGTAGATTCCATCGTTCCAAACTTCAGAAGTAATGATATCAGCTGTCTTCTTCACATTATCCGTCCCGTTACCCATGGCAACTGAAGTGCCGACTTTGGCTAACATTTCTAGGTCATTATCCGCATCGCCGAATGCATAAGTTTGTGAGATATCCATATTCAATATCTCAAGAACCCTGTCAATCCCGTTGGCTTTAGACACGTCGAATGGATAGATATCCAAATGAGTCGGACCCGTTTGAACGACTTTCAATTCAGTTAACCAGTCGCTCACAATCCGGATATTTTCAGTGGTTACGAGCATTTGAAGGACATGTTTAGGATATTCACTATCATCCACAATCTTAAATGGTTCACCGTAATCTCTGGCATGAAAGACATTTGGTAGTAAATGAAGTCCTTTCTTGGTGTCAAAAAAGCCTGGCACATTGCGGGAACGCATCTCGTCAACCGTTCGTTCAACTAGTGCTTGGTCAATATAGTTTTGATAAACTAGGTCATTTTCAATATGGACGGCTTGACCGTTGGAAGTGATAAATGAGTCAATATTTAATAAATCCCCTAAGTCCTGCGCACGATTCTTCCATCGCCCAGTCGCAATAATGGGTAGTACATTATTTGCTTTTAACTTTTCAATGGCTAAGTATGTTGAATCGGGCACTTGCTGTTCAATAGGTAAATGATACTTGCTCGAATCAAATAAGGTACCGTCGATATCAAAAAATGCCACTCGTTCAATCTTCATAGAAGAGCCTCCTGTAATTTTCTTACTTTCATTATAGCAGTTTACGCTTTCATTTGATCTGAGTGATTGCATTCACTAAAATATTTCTGCTTTCAATTGATCAATAATGGCTGCGAATTTCTTAGTATCCGCCATTGGCATCCGGTTGCTTTCTAATCTACCTGCTTTTAGATTGGCATGGACATGGGTAATTTCACCATAAAAATCATCGACAATATTTAAAATTTCATTATTTGTGACCTTATCGTCTACAATTAAGTCAAATTTAGTTGGTCGGTGGAAGTCATAAAGCACAATTTCCCCTTTACTTCCTGAAATCACTGCTTTTGCGTCTGTTAATCGGTCAAAACCTGATTCTAGCACTGCTTCCTTACCGTTCACGTCAAATACAGCATTCACGTAAACTTCTACTTGACCATCATGTAACTTGTAATCCAAGTTTTTCAAGACAAATTCACCTGGCAAGATGTCTTCTAGCAAGGCAATGTTATAGACCCCCATATCCAGTAAACAGCCACCTTGACCTTTTTCAAAATGGTAAGAAGCATTGGACTCATCGAATTTTCGGCATAAAGAAGTGGTTACCGTATGGACTTCCCCAATTTCACCTTGTGCGACCAGCTCTTTCACCGCTTGATAAGCCGGTGTAAAGCGACTCTTCATGGCTTCCATAAAGAAAACGGGTTTAGCATTTAAAGCTGCTTCAATTTTTGAAACTTCAGCTTGATTCATAGTCGCTGGTTTTTCACAAAGAATGGCTTTGCCTGCTTGGATGGCTTTCAAGACCCAATCCAAATGGAATTTATGCGGTAAGGCAATGTAGACCGCGTCCACTTGGTCGTCGTCCAATAATTCTTGGTAAGACCCATAAGCCTTTTCACATGGATGGTTAGCTTTGAAAATTTCAGCCTTTTCAATCGTCCGGTTGGCAACCGCGTATAATTCACCGTCAGTTACCTCCTCTAGACTATTCGCAAAACGGTTGGCAATATTTCCTGCGCCTATAATTCCCCACTTAATCATCTAAAGCTCCTCTCTGAATTCGCATAAACTTTTTGGCAATTTGTTCGTTATTTTTCTGGTAATTGGTCATATAAATCATGGCATATAAAACATTGAATATATATTCAATGGCAATTTGCGAGGAGAAAGTCCCTATTTTCAGGGAGTCTGTCCGCTCCAAATCAACAGTTGTCAGCCAATGGTCAGTCATCCCCGCTAAAACTTTAGCGTCTAGGGACGAAATCAAAATAGTTGGCACACTTTCAGCTTTCAAAATCTCAATAAATTGCTGGTACTTGACTGAATCCGCCCGGTAAGAGGTAAAAATGGCACAGTCAGACTTTAAAATATTGGATGCTACCCAGGCCTCATCCGCGTATTCTTCAGCAATCACCATGAAAATCCCTAATTTAGCGAGCTTATTCTGAAAAGACCGGGCTGAAATTTGCGTGTCGCCTTTGGCAAAAATAAATATCCGTTTGGCATCTAGCATAGTTTTCACACAGGTTTCAAAAGTCTGTTCATCCAAATTGACTTGCATAGCTTCAATCGTCTGCTTGGTCAAACTAGCCATTTTGTTGGCAATATCACTAGTCGAATCTTCCGGTACGAAGGGAAAATTGGCATCCACTGCCCCTTCTTTGAACCGATACTGTTGGGCATAGGCAATTAAAGCCACCCGAAAATCCCTGAAACCTTCAAAACCTAACTTTTGGGTGAAACGGACAATCGCTGAATGCGAGGTATAAGTTTTGGTCGCCAAGTCCCTTAAATTAAACTGGCTGGTCGCTAAAGGATTGCTCAAAATATAAGCCGCTATCCGTTTTTCATTGGGGGTAAATTCTTGATCATTTTTAAGTGCTTGCACTAAATTCATTTTCTCACCTTTTCCTGAAAGGGTTTCCTACTCTTAGCATTGTACGCTATCTGCCTGAAAATTGGTATGGAAGATGTCTTTTTGGTCAAAATGTTCAAAAGACCCCATTAAGTTGACCCTTTCTTGGCAGTTACTACCAGAATAACCAAATCGCTATCATTTTCCCATCAAAACAGCTATATTTAAGACAAATACATTTATGGAGGTCATGTTCATGTTAAATATTGCTTATATAGGAAACGGTAAATCCACCAACCGCTACCACCTACCCTTTTCTAGCCGCCTACCGGAAATTGCCAACATTCAAACGATTTACTCACGGTCTGGGAAAAGTGCTTGGCCAGCCCTTGAAGGCGTCCATTACACGAGTAACCTAAATGATATCTACAAAGATGAAGCTATCAACCTGGTTGTCATTACAACACCTAACGCCAGCCACTATGAATTAGCCAAACAAACCCTTGAAGCCGGTAAGAATGTTCTGGTGGAAAAACCATTTGCAGAAACCCGCGACCAAGCCCAAGAATTATTCGACTTAGCCAAAGAAAAGGGACTTTTCATCCAGTGCTACCAAAACCGCCGCTACGATTCTGACTTCTTAACAACACAAAAAGTCATCGAATCAGGTGTTCTTGGCGACTTGATCGATGTAGAAATCCACTACGACCGCTATAATCCTGAATTTTCAGAAAATTCAACTTACACTTTAATCGATTCCTATACTTACGGCCTGGGTTCTCATTCCCTTGACCAAGCCATTTCTTACTTTGGTATGCCTGACGACGTCCACTTTGACACTCGTCAAATTCTTGGTGCCGGTAAATTGAATGATTACTTCGACTTTGATTTAAACTACGGCAATTTAAAAGTGGCTGTTGCGGGATCATTAATGCGGTTTGAAGCCAGACCATCTTTTGCCATTTACGGGAAAAGAGGTGTCTTCATCAAGCAAACAAAAGACCGTCAAGAAGACCACTTAAAATTAAACTATACCCCTGACCAACCTGGTTTTGGACAAGACTTGCCTGAACACTACGGGACTCTAACCTACCTTGACGACAATGGTGTCTATCACAAGGAAGCGGTTGTTTCTGAACTTGGGGACTACCGTCAAGTTTACCGTGATATTTATGAATCGATTGTTAACGGCAAAGAGAAAGTCGTTAAAGACGAGGAAACATTGTTAGTGATGCAAATTATGGAAGACGGACAAGTCGACTTACATTAATTTTAACCCACTAAAGAAAGGAGACGATTATGAAATTAGGAATATTAGGTGCTGGTAAGATTGTCGTGGATTTCCTATCAATGGTCCACGATATCCCAGCTATAGAATTGGTTGCCCTTTTGTCATCTGAAAGATCATTGGTTAAAAACCAAGCAATGGCGGACGAACACGGGATCAATCAGGTGTTTACGGACGTGGCAGACTTACTAGCCAGCGATATCGATACCATCTACGTGGCCTTGCCCAACCATCTGCATTATGAATTTGCAAAAAAGGCACTATTGGCCAATAAAAACGTGATTTGTGAGAAGCCATTCACCTTAAACTTGGCGGAGCTAGAGGAACTGGAAACCATCGCTTTGGAAAAAGATTTGGTATTAGTAGAAGCGATTACCAACCAACACTTCCAAAACTTCAAAGCACTGAAAGCAGACTTGGCTAAACTGGGGACCGTCAAAATTGTTGAAGCCAACTACTCACAATACTCAAGCCGGTATGATGCTTTTATGGACGGTGAAATTTTACCAGCCTTTGATCCCAAAAAAGCTGGTGGTGCCTTAATGGACATCAATATTTATAACGTCCATTTACTCGTCGGCTTATTTGGCGCACCAAAATCAGCGACATATTATGCCAATGTAGATCGGGGAATCGATACATCAGGCATGTTGATCATGGATTTTGAAGATTTTAAAGCGGTCTGCATCGGGTCAAAAGATACCGACGCCCCAATTAAATCAACCATTCAAGGACGAAACGGTGCCTTAATTATCGATGGCCCAACCAATTCATTGGCTTCTTATGATTTGGCCTTGCGCGGAGAGTCTTCACAGACAACCGACAAACGAATTCACAACCACCGCATGTATGAAGAATTTGTTGAATTTGAAGATATCATCCGTACTCACGATATGGACCGGGTTAAAGTAAACTTAGCCCACTCTAAGGCGGTTATGGCAGTCATTGACCAAGCACTTGCTTCAGCAGATCTACAACTAGGATAATAACCACTGAAGTATACGATAAAAGCCTATGGCATCCACGATTGGGACCATAGGCTTTTCCTTTGTAAATTATTTTGATGCGTTTAAAGTTTCTAGTCCTAAGGCCACATCATCGGTAATGATATTGGTTACTTTAGCATTAATTAGTTTTTCCATATCTTCAGATTTGTTTACAGTATAGGTGTTAATCCCGATATTGTTGGCTACAAGATTGTCAAAATCTTCTGACTCTAAAGTCATGAAGAATGGATGGTAAAATTCATGCCCGTGACTAGTCGAATAATCACCTGGGTTCAAAATACCACTCATAGTTAAAAGACCCGTTTTTAAGGCCGAATTTACCTTTTTGGCTTCATTCATGGTGTGGTGTTGGAAGGAAGATAAGACTACTCGATCAATTAGGTCATATTGTTGAATCAGGTCATTCACCTTTTCAACTAGACCATCATAACGGAAAATATTGGTTTTTAATTCAATATTGACCATGATGTTTAAGGGTTGGAACCACTTGAAAAATTCTTCGAGTGTTGAAATTTGAATGTCTTCATTTTCTTCAACTTGACCTTGGAATTTGCCATAAAAATAGAAGGTTTTTAATTCCGCTAAGGTCATGTCCTTGATAAAGCCCGTGCCATTTGACGTCCGGTCAATGGTTTCATCGTGACAAATCACCACTTGTCCATCTTTCGTTAATTGTACGTCTAGTTCAATACCAGCGATATCAAAGGCGGTTGCTTCTTTAAATGCTAGCATAGTATTTTCAGGGAACAGTTTAGAATATCCTCGGTGGGCAATAACACCAGTCATATAGTACACTCCTTATGCTTCGTGGTAACGACGATTTAAAATCGAATTACCAGATGTTTTATCAAATAAATAGGCTTTACTCAAATCGATTTGTAGGTATACATTAGCATGAGTTGATACCCTTCTAGCTGGACTTAGACGTGCCGTCATTTCTCGCTCAGAAGAATGAAAGTCAAAGTTCACAAATGTATCTGCACCAACTTGCTCAACATTTTTCGTTTGTACTAAAATTGTTTGATTATTCAATCGATCATTTTTATATTCGAAGTGCTCTGGTCTTAAACCAATTTGAATTTCCTGACCGGTTGCTTCTACTAAAATATTATCTTGCATTTCTTGAGTTAGAGGGAAGACTTCTTCGCCCGTCTCTATTGCAATACCATTTGCTGCTTTTACTAATCTACCGTTTATAAGATTCATTTGTGGGCTACCTATGAATTCAGCTACAAAACGATTAACAGGATTGTTGTATAAGTTTTCTGGTGTATCGAATTGTTCAACATTTCCTTCATTTAAAACAGCTATACGAGTACCCATAGTCATGGCCTCCGTTTGATCGTGGGTTACATAAATAAAGGTCGTTTGTAACTGACGATGTAATTCAACAATTTCAGACCGCATTGAAACACGTAACTTTGCATCCAGATTTGATAAAGGTTCATCCAATAGAAATACTTTTGGATTACGAACCATCGCTCGACCTAAAGCAACACGTTGCCGTTGTCCACCAGAAAGTGCACCAGGTTTTTTATCTAAATATTCAGTTAATTGAAGTGGTTTAGCTACTTCTTCCACTTTAGCGTAACGTTCACCCTTGGGAACACCTGCCATCTTCATTGCAAAGGCTATATTATCTCGAACATTCATATGTGGGTATAAGGCATATGACTGAAAAACCATTGCAATGTCACGATCCTTAGCCGGCACATTATTCACAACATCGTCACCAATACGCAATTCACCTTCAGAAATCGTCTCTAAACCGGCTATCATACGTAAAGTTGTTGATTTACCACATCCTGATGGCCCTACAAAAACAATGAATTCTTTATCTTCAATATCTAAATCAATATTATGGATGGCTTTAAAACCATCTTCATATAATTTGCCAACTTTATTTAATTGAACTTTTGCCATTTTATCCTCCTACTAACCCTTCACTGCTCCAGCAGTTAGTCCTTTAACCATATTCTTCGAACCAATTATAAAAATAGCTAAACTTGGAATCATTGAGATTATGACACCAGCAACCATTAGAACTAAGGATTGTGAGTCAACACTATTCAACATTGAAATCCCGATCTGAACTGTTCTGGCATTATCATTATTCGTCACCAATAACGGCCACATATACATATTCCAACCTGCCAAGAAAGATTGCACAGCCATTGAACCAAGCGTTGGCCTTAATAATGGGAACATAATTTCAAATACAAAACGTAAGTCCCTACAGCCATCCATTTTTGCAGCTTCATATATTTCATAAGGAAAATTCTGTAATGCTTGTGTGCATAAGAAGATATTGAAGGCAGATGCCATAAAAGGAAGAATCAATACGATAATTGAATCATTTAATCCCCAACCAGAAACCATTAAGAATTGAGAAATAATAACAGCTTCACCTGGTACCATCATAGTCGAAAGAATGAGGGCATATACTAATTTGCTACCTTTAAACTGTACAAATCTAAAGGCAAAACCTGCTAATAGTGAGGTTAAAATCTGTAATATGGTCACCGATGTAGCCACAATTATTGAGTTGATAATATAACGACCTAGCGGTGCGATGTCAAACACTTCTACAAAATTTGTTAGTGTTGGGTTTTGTGGAATTAAAATTGAATTTGGATCATATAGTTCTG
>JAEZWY010000124.1 GCA_023442905.1 Bacillota bacterium
CTTTAAAAATGCCCAAGGTGAACGTGAGACAGATTTCATTAACTGTGTTATCTGGCGTAAAGCAGCTGAGAATTTTGCGCGTTTTACCCGTAAAGGTTCATTAGTAGGTGTTGAAGGCAGCATCCAAACTCGAAACTACGAGAATAACCAAGGACAACGTGTATACGTTACTGAGATTTTGGTTGATAACTTTAGTTTATTAGAATCAAAATCAGTTACTGAAAGCCGCCCTGCCTCTGATAATAATAACAGTGGTTTTGGTGGATTTAATAACAATAACGCAAACAACAACAGCTATAACAATCAAAATGCTGATCCATTTGATGGAAACAGCTTTAATCAAAACTCCTCTTCATTTAACAATGCTAACGATAACCCATTCCCATCATCTAATGATGGTTCTGGTTCAATCAATGTTACCGATGATGACTTACCATTCTAATGGTATAAGTAAGGGAGGTAAAAAATATGGCAGCACAACGCCGCGGTGGTCGTAGACGTAAAAAAGTATGTTTCTTCTGCGCTAACCACATTGATCATGTAGATTACAAAGACACAGATTTATTAAAACGTTATATTTCTGAAAAAGGTAAAATCTTACCTCGTCGTGTAACTGGTACATGTGCAAAACACCAACGTACTTTAACAGCTGGTATTAAACGCGCTCGTATTATGGCTTTAATTCCATTTACTACAGCAGACTAATACTAATAAAAAAACCATTTCGCCTTTTGGTGAAATGTTTTTTTTTTTATTTAATTGGTTGTAATTTCAATAAGATTTCCTTCTGGATCTTGTATGACAGACTCATAATAGCCATCTCCAGTTGTTCGAGGGCCAGACAATAGTGGGAAACCATCGGCTACTAATTGGGCTGTTTTAGCGTCTACAGCCTCTTTGTCCCCTACTGCTAGGGCTAGGTGACCGTAACCTAAGGCATCGGCAATATGAGGGCTTAAATGCTTTTTATTGGTTAGTTCTAGTCGACTACCTTCATCAAAAGTTAAAAAGTATGATGAAAAACGTGTTTTTGGATTGTGGTATAGCTCTCCAGCCTTGGCTTCAAAATATTTCTCATAAAAAACTTTAATAAGTTCCAGGTCTTCAACCCATAATGCGATATGTTCAATTTTCATATATAGACTCCTTTAATATGATTTATAGAATGCGCTTCCAACATTATGATAAAACAAAACGAGCTGTGATACTAGTCACAACTCGTTGTCAAAATAATTTAGCTTATAGTAGGATGTTGGTTATTTATTTTAATCGTATGTTCTAAGGAGGAAAATTTGATTAGGCTAAAGCTTCAACATCTCTAATAGCTTGTTCGAACTTCTCACGGGTAATTGTATATGGAGAGTATGTTAAGTCATCCATAGTCATTGCTTTATCAACTAATTTGTCGATATCTTCTTGCGTTGTTACCCCTTGATCAGCTAACTTAGTTGGTAATTTAATTGATTCCATGAAAGCTTTCATGCGATCACGATATTCAAATTGTTGGTCCATTGTTAGTAACAGTAAGATACCATAAGAAACTACTTCACCATGTAGATGTTCATGAGCTTGTGGTAAAACAGTATAGCCATAATAGTAAGCATGCGCCATGTTTGAGTTGATATCATTTTCCACTAATACAGACGCATATGCTGAAGCACCGATAATTTCAAGTACAACATCTTCTAAGGCTTGGTTTGTTTCTTTGTTACGTACAGCTTCTAAAGCCTCGGCACCAACAGCCATTAATTTGTCATTTGTACCTTTGACAATATTAACCCCTAAACGGTTCTCAAAGCTTAAGTCCCGACCACGTGAAGAAAAACTTGTCTCTACTTCTTTAGACATACAGTCACCAATACCAGCCCATAAGTACTCAACAGGTGCTTCAGCAATGATTTGTGTATCGATGAAGGTATGATCAGCAGGCGCTTTACGATAAGCTAAACCGGCCATTTCATGATTATCATGGTACATGACACAAACTGCTGATGTTGGTGCAGATACAGAGGCTAAGGTTGGAATAGTGAATAAAGGTTTGTCTAAGTCACGTGCTACTACCTTAATTGCATCGATTGCACGTCCTCCACCAACTGCAAAAATCATATCTGCATCTTGTACTTCTTTGATGGCTTTCATTTTCTCAACGTTGGTATAAGATGCTTCTTTACCGTAAACTTGTTCAATTACCACTTCTAATGATGATTTTTCTAAGGCAGCTCCTAAACGTTCTTTGCTGGCTGCTAAGGCTTTTTCACCACCTAAAATCGCGACAGTTTTACCATATTGACTACAATATTCATCGATTGCGTCAAAAGCATCAACACCAATTGTTAAATTCGGTAGATTTACTGATAGAGACATATTTGTTTTCCTTCTTTCTTCATAGCCGTCCTTTCAAATCATTAGATTGAAAGGCATTTGGTAAAATGATTAATCTTCATCAACGTCTACAATCCATCCTTCAGGTGCTTCTAATTCACCAAATTGGATACCTGTTAATTCTTTGTATAATTTTTGTGATACTGGTCCAACTTCTGTTTCTGAGTAGAATACATGACGGTTGTCTTTGTATGTTACAGAACCAGCTGGAGAGATAATTGCCGCATTACCCATAGCACCAGCTTCAGCATATTTATCAAAGTCATCTACTTTAATATCGCCCTCTTCAACTTCTAAGCCTAAACGATGTTCAGCTAACCATAGTAATGATTTTTTAGTAATTGAAGGTAATACTGTATCTGATTTAGGTGTTACAAATTTATTTGTATCTTTTTCGATTGCAAAGAAGTTTGCTGATGAGAATTCATCTACTTTAGTGTGTGTTGCTGGATCTAAGTATAATACGTCATCGTAACCCAATTCTTGAATACGTTTTGCAGTAGCTAATGTTGAAGCGTAGTTAGCCGTTGCTTTGATATTACCAGTACCATCAGCTGCTACACGGTCATGCTCATGGTCGATGATGTAGTTATGAGGTGCTAAACCACCTTTGTATAAAGGTCCAACTGGTGTTACATAAATCGTAAATAAGTATTCTTCAGCTGCTGATACTTGTACATGATCACCAATACCTAATAACATTGGACGGATAAACATAGCCGCACCATTATGACCATATGGTGGAACATAATCACGGTTTGCTTTAATAACTTCCTTACAAGCACGGACAAATTCTTCAACTGGTACTTCAGGCATCGCCATACGACGTGCACCACGGTTTAAGCGTTCACCAAATTCATCTGGACGAAATAAAACGATTTTACCGTCTTTTGTACCATAAGCTTTGTTACCTTCAAATACCCCTTGACCGTAGTTTACAATAGGAGCAGCTTCACGAATTGGTAATTGTGGATCAGTTTCTAATCCTGCTTTATACCATTCGCCATCTTTCCAATATGCACGCCAGCGATATGGTACTTCCGTATAAGAAAAATCTAATTCATCCCAGTTTAATTTGTCAGTCATAATGAGCAACTCCTTTAAGTTTAATTTCTAAAGTAATAATGTCAGCAATTTATTAGTAAAAGAAAAGGCCCCCCACACGCTGGTGGGAGGCCTAAGTCCCATTCAGCGTTTAACAAGCACGAATAGGACTTACGATTTTTTATTAGTGAAAACCACTAATTCGTAAAGTCCTGTTTATTAATAATAATGACCACTTGTGCTGTCTTTTTCATGAGACTACCTCTTTCGTTTTCTAATGTGAATTTAATATAACGCAAAATCATAATGATTGCAATAGGTAAAATGAAAAAAATCTAATAAATATGAGAATAAATTAAAATTATCTAATAAAAAGGCGTATATGGCCACGCCACATACGCCTAATCACTATCTAAAAATGGTTGTAATATCTAGTTTAAATCACTTTATTCTGATACTGGTGCATCAAAGGACCTCATTCTCATTCAAAGTCAAAGTAACATCATCGACAGCATTAAAGTACTCATTGCCAAAACGAAATCCTGTATGTAAATGATTAATTTCTAATAATACCTGGTTAGAGG
>JAEZWY010000132.1 GCA_023442905.1 Bacillota bacterium
ATGGCAAGAAGGACACACCTGTTCCCATCTCGAACACAGAAGTTAAGCTTCTTAGCGCCGAATGTAGTTGGGGGTTGCCCCCTGTGAGACTAGGACGTTGCCATGCAAGATGAAAAAAACCAGTAGCTTTGGCTGCTGGTTTTTTGTCGTTATTTCTCTATCAGTATAAGTTTAAAATTTAAACTTTAAACTTCCATTATATACATGGCATGATCAATCTCATGATAGAGGTCATTATTACGCCATTCACGCTCATAGGCTAAACTATTGCTAATAAAGTGTTGATTACCTTGTTGAATTTGATGTCTGATATGGACATGTCCCATGATAGACGTTTTAATTGGATAGTTTTGATAGAAGGGTAAATAGTCATCAGTTGCGATGTAGGCATTAAAAAAATCAAAGACGCGGTGTGGCATGGGAATTGTAAATTCAGGAATAGTAATTACATGAGTGAGTAGAATAATATTTTTGGGATTATGCTGTTTTATAACTTGATCTAAGGTTTCTTTGGTTTCTTGCGCAAAGGCTTTGGATACTTCCTTATCCGTTGCTTGCCAGTCTAATCTGACTTTGTCTTGCCAAGTAACAAGCTTATGGCGACCACGTTCTAATTTGTCTTCTTTAAATGCAGGATCATGGTAAGCATGGTTGTACCATCCAGTATGACCAACAATCGCAGTATCTTTTCCGACCATTAGAGACTTGTTTAGTATGCTTTGTGGGTGACTTTTAAAAGTGTCATGAATGGATAATGTATGTTTTCTTTCTTGTTTAGGTTCCCAATAATCATGATTACCGGGTAAAAAATATATTTTCGCACCAGAGTGGGCTTGTAATTTTTCTACAAAACGGATGGTCTTCTCATAATGGTTAGAGATATCACCGCCTATATATACTTCATCGATTTCTTTATCATTGATGTAGGCAGAAAGTGTGTTTAGAAAATCTGTTTCTCGTTGGGTCTTGCCCCGGTCAATATGTATATCTGAAATAAATCCTAGTTTCATTTGTTTCACCCTTATTCTTGGAATCATCTCTATTCTACCATATGGCTTAAGAATGCATATTAATTGAATTTCTGAGCTTTAAAGCATACCATGAATTTAAGGAATAAAAATTAGGAGGTATTTGATATGGTAGATGATATTCAACCGTTCACACAAGATGAATTTGAGGAAAAAGTGAAAGATTTTAATGAGATAACAGCAAATGTTGCACAAGGGATGTTGGAGGATGATGAAGCTAAATTGCTTTTTATTGGTCGTCCTACTTGTGGATTCTGTCGTAAATATTTGCCAAAATTGATTCAAGCTTTAGGCGATGATGTAAATAATACATATTACTTAAACTCTGAACAAACAGTAACAGATGATGCATTATCTGACTTCCGTTTTGAAGTTGGTGCTAAAACGGTACCTTCATTAGTATATGTTGGTGGCGATGGTAAGTTTAAAAATTTAAACGCTGACTCTTCAAATTCTGTGGAAAAAATTGCGCAAGCTATTCATGGATAAATAGGTCGCATAACTGAATTCGTAAATAGAAGTTTATTAAACCCTTAAGAAAGGTTTAAAGCGCATGAAATCGTTTGAATATATCTATATTTTTCTTTAGACTTATAAGTATAGAAAGGTGTGATAGTAATGAAAACGCCAAAAGTAGTGATGGGATTACTTACCGCAGCTGTACTTACAGCCGGATACACCATTACCCAAGTTCAAGCAGATGAGAATGCACAAGATTTATATACAAGTAATGTAGAAGTAGCACAAGTTGATTCTACTGTATCTAGAAGTGAATCAGCGGGTCAAACAGATAGTGATACAGGTACTGAAGTAACAGATAATAATGAACAAGCTTCAGGACAAGTTGCAGATGAAGTGACACCAGTAGAAAGTACAGCAAGCGAATCAGTAGATGTTGCACAAACTGATGCGTCTACTGAGGAAGAAGCTACTGATGAAAATGCCCTAGCGCAAGAGGAAGCTGAAACTCCAGCAAGTGAACCAGTGGTTGCTGAAGAGGTAACTACGAATGATGTTGAATCAGACAAGCAAACAACACCTGTAGTTGCGGATACTGCCCATGAAGCAGAGACAAGCGTACCTGACCAAACTGAAAACCGTCAAGTTATTATTGACCGTGTTGGTTTGGCTAGTGATGCGTTAGATGGTTATAGTGATGAACAAATTGCTCAATCACGAGTTGAAGCAGAAAACCTAGGATCTGACCCAGGTTACTCATACTCATGGTTACTACAACAAACACCAGCTAATGCTGCAACACAATCAATGTAAGCTTTAAAGTAAAGAACCCCTTCTAGTGAATCTATTTGATTCCAGAAGGGGTTCTTTTTATTCTGCTAAGAAAGCTTCCATACGTTGAATGAAGTCTTTTAATACTGTAATGCGGGCATGTCGTTTGTCGACACCAGAAATCACTTTCCAAGGTGCTTCTTTTGTAGAGGTAGCCGCTAACATCTCATTCATTGCAGTATTGTAGAGATCAAATTTGTCTCGGTTTCGCCAATCTTCATCTGTGATTTTGTATTGTTTATCTGGATCCTTTTCCCGGCCCATAAACCGATTATATTGCGTATCTTTATCTATGATAATGAGGTACTTCAATAAAAGATAATCTTGGTCAGTAATATTATGTTCCATTTGATTTATTTCCGCATAAGCTTCTTGCCAGCGGTAAACAGGTGTTAATCCTTCAATACGTTCAACGAGTACTCGACCGTACCAAGTTCTATCAAAAATAGTCATGCGCCCTAGGCTAGGGAAGTCACGGTAAAACCGCCATAGATAATGGTGGCGTATTTCTTCATCATTTGGTGCAGCGACCGTTGCAACATCGTAACCACGTGGGTCCATCAGCCGAGTCAAGCGTTGGTAATTTCCACCTTTTCCAGCTGCATCAGAACCTTCATAGGCTACAATAACCCCCTTATTTTCTTGATAAGCTCTAAATAGTAGGTTTGAGGCTTGCCTTTGCAAATCTTCCTTGATAACGTCATAATCTTCCTCTGAAATAACAGGAGAATGGTCTACTTGCCCAACAATATCGGGGCTGTGACCAATAAAGTCTAGGTCCTTTTGTGGTCTGCTTAAATCTTTAGCTAGCCAATCTGTAAGACTATCAATACAAGTTTTGAGTGCCAGGCGGGATTGGTCTTTTTGGTCCTCTATATGTAAAATATGCCAAGGTGTTTCTTTAAAATTTGTTTTAGTTAGTATATCGATAAAATGTTTTCGGTAAGCCTTATAGTTTTTAAGTTGGTCCTTATCCTCCTTAGTGATAAGGACTTTTCGACAAGGGTCTTCTTTTAAGGCTTTAATTCGCTCAGACATTTCATCCTTACTATGATGAATAAAGAATTTTACCACTAGGGTGTCATCTTGAGTCAAGGCTTTCTCTACAAATGAAATATCATCTAAGACATGGTTGAGCGTTTTTTCTTTCATATTCAATTGGTGGAAGAGGTCGTAGTAGAAAGAGCGGTCGAAGAAAACAATTTGACCTCGTTTTGGTGCTCGCATAAAGAAACGACGTAAATATGGCCGTTGTGCGTCTTCCAACGTACTTTCCTCAAAGACAGCTACTTCATAATGTTTGGGGTCCAGCTCACGTGTCAAATCCTTGAGTAAGAACCCTTTACCAGATGCCTCCCAACCATCCACAATGACGAGCATACTTTTTTGCGTGTCTTGTAGTTGTCGGTGTAATTCAGCAAATTTATCTCCTAGTTCTGAACGCTTCATATCTTGTAAATCGATTGAAATACTTGTTCTATCAGCATTTTTATTTGGTAACATCCACTTCACTTCTTTCTATTAGTAAAATAGCAATCCTTAGTGAACTTTATTTTCTTATATATATTATAAGGCATAAATGCAATAATGCATAAGGATTGTGCTATTTTCGGTAGAATCGTACAAATTTTAAAAGATTCCTAGGGTTTTATGATAAAATAATTAGGAACTACTGTAAGAAGGAAGGAAAACTGAATGAGAGATTTAAAAAAAGCGGTCGATCAGTTTCACGAAACGGCCTATAAAGACAAGCAAGCGATCTATGAGTCATTAGCACGTACCCACTCGCCACACACCTTAGTGATAACCTGTGGTGACTCCCGTATTAATGTCGAAAGCTTGTTGCAAGCCGATCCAGGCGAGGTTTTCCAAATTCGAAATATCGCAAATATCGTACCAGAATATAATGACCCAGATCCAATATTATCCCTACAGGCAGGTTTAGATTTTACTGTGACTGCCTTAAAAGTAGAAAATATTATTATACTTGGCCATATCAACTGCGGGGGCTGCAATACTTGCCTTAACCCACCAGCTAATTTTGACGAGATGCCCTATTTGAAAGAATGGCTTAGCCGGTTAAACCCAGTCAAAGATGCCATTGCAGATCAATTGGCAAAGCTTGATGATCCAGTTGCCAAAAGTGATTTAATGGAAAAAACAAATATTATCACGCAATACAACCACTTAATGGCTTATCCTATTATTGCTGAACGAGTTGCAGCAGGTACTCTGAAAGTATCGGGCTGGCATTTCCATACAGATGAAGGTTACGTTGAAGTTTATCAACCTGAAACCAAGACATTCACAAGACTTTAAGTTAAAATAGATATAATTGAAGCGTCCTTAGCTCGAAAGGACGTTTTTCTTTTCGAGTTTTAAAAGTATTTTAAGGAGGATAGTTAGATGATGAATCCACAAAAAGATCAGTTGGAGGCCATCCAGCGACTGATCAAAAACCCTAAAACGATTATTGGGGTAATCTTAGCGGCACTTGCAGTTTATGCTTCACAAGAACCTTGGGAGAATAACAATCAAGACAGTAACCAAAGTAACCCAACGCAAGTTACAGAAAGTGAATCAACCCAAGAAGCGTCCCAACAAACGAATACCGATACAGATCAAATCCAAGTGTCAGAGGACGGGGCATACACAAGTCCAGAAGAAGTTGCTGCATATATCGATGAATATGATAAGTTACCAGAAAATTTCATCAGCAAATCAGAAGCAGAAGACCTTGGATGGGTATCTAGCGAAGGTAACTTATGGGAAGTAGCAGAGGGTATGTCGATTGGAGGCGACTACTTCGGTAATTATGAAGGGTTACTGCCAGAAGAAGATGAATACCGAGAAGCAGATGTCAACTATGACGGTGGCTTTAGAGGAGCTGAGCGGATCATTTTTTCCGATGACGGAGATATCTACTATACAGATGACCACTATGAATCCTTCGAAAAACTCTATTAATGACAAGGAGTGACCAGCATGCAAACACTTATTATTGATGGCCAAGACCTTTATGGGAAAAATGACTTGCACGATCACATTGCAAAAGCTTTAGACTTCCCTAGTTATTATGGTGCTAATCTAGATGCCCTAAATGACATGCTAACTTCACTGCAAGAAGTAACCAATATCTACCTTCTGAACTTAGATGCCTTAGCAGACCATATCGGAAGCGGCTACACAAAGAAACTCGTCAAATTATTATTGGATGTGGAAGAAAAGAATGCATTCTTGACCATTCTTAGGTAAGATGTAGACAAAGAAAGTCTTAACGAAGAGATAAAATGATAAAAGGAGGGAAGAAATGGGTGTAATGTTAACGTTAGCCTATGAGGTGGCGATTAAAGATCAACAGGTAGCACTTGAGATTATCAACCAAGCGCACACGATGATTCAAAGTAAATTCCAACCAGCCTTAATGTCTGACAATATACAATTAGACCATGCGATTCACAAACAATCCATTCTGTTTGCTGATGGCATGTCCGCGTATTTATACTACCGATTATTACAACAAGCAATTTATCCCATTCAAATTAATGGCGGGCTAGGTTTATCTGAAGATATTGCCCAGTCCTTGACCTATTCTGAACAAGTATTAAAAGAAGCACAAAAGCTAGGCGAGGGTTATATTTTATATAATGCCAATTTCTTTGAAGATAGTCTGTTAAATATGCAATTAATTAACTGGCAAAATATTGTCCGTGATCAAACACCAGTTGCCCGGGTATTGGCATTCCTTTATGAAATTCAAGCGCCTGTTTATGTAGACGGTAGTATGCTCACCCAAGATTTTCTAGGTGAGGACTTGATTAGCTTAGACCAAGCTAAGCAAGCCTTATATGCGGACGACGAGAAATTATTATCTATGTCGGATATTAATTTTTCAGCTCGGAAAACCAGCAAATGGCTAGAAATTTTTGACCAAGTAGATAAAAAGAAATACTTTATCACTGGCCTGTTTAAAAAAGGCTATGCTACAGCAATTGCCAATATGACCTATATGACTCGGCAAAATATTGATTATCATTTTCGTAGTGGACGGTTTAGCTATGAACGCGATATGTTGGCCACAATAGTCTTACAAATGGATCGCGAAATTGCAGCATTAGGCTAGGATTAATCAATAACAAATAGATTTACGAAAGGTTTTGTAATGGCCATAAGCTTGGGCATTTCAAAGCCTTTTTATTCACCAGTCAATTGTAAAAAACTGGTAAATAGGTTATTTACAAAAACAACACGTTACAGAAGCCTTTTCTACTTGAGCAAATGAGAAAGTCTCTGTTAAGATGATATTGAATTGTGATTGGTAAGGTGGAACTGAAAGTAATCAGCTCTTACCAGGAAGATTTATGGATACAAGTTATTTGAATGGGATTGAAAGGATAACGGTGAATGTTTCATGGAATCATGGGATAAACAAGCAAGTCAAAAGGCCAAACATACTGGGCTTAAAGAGAAGATTTACTTGAACTGTGTCAGTATTGATGCCCCTTTTATTAATGCATTTTCACTGGCACATATTTTATATTTACTAGCCTTTTTTATCATTTTGATTGCAATGTTTATATTTAGAGACTTTATGCATACTTATCAAGTCGTCATTGGCCGTGTGATGTTTACTATTTCCGTATTGCAACAAATTCTTTTATATTCTTGGTACTATTTCGAAACGAAATTTGACTTAAAGCAGGCTTTGCCGTTACATATTTGCCGCCTATCCACGATTATGGGGATGATTTATCTAGTAACAGGAAATCAAATGATCATGCAAGTCTTATTCTATTTTGGCTTATACGCCTACTTTTCATTTTTTATGCCCAGTCGTATCAACAAAATCTATCATGTTTCTGGCTTAAGTTATTTCTTAAACCATGTCATTACGATTTTAATTCCATTTTTTGCCTATTTTACTACCGGTTGGACACCATCCATTCGAGGTTTAATCCTTTCGCTGGTTGCCTTTGTAATCTACTGGTTTGTGGCATTAGTGGTTAACCAATCAACAGACGGGAACTATTTCTATATGAAATACCGACCGCTACCGATCTTGAATAAAGTCAACTTTCCAACCTATGCAGTAGGCAACTTTGTCTTTACCTTGCTATTATTCTTACTTGGCTACGGTATCTTCAACTACTTTGCCTAAATACTTTTTGAAAAAGAATCTTCGCACGCTGAGTTGGGCGCTAGCTCGACTTTGGGTGCTTTTTTAAATTTACAGTCAGTTAAAAGTCTGACTAAAAGGGCATTTCTTGAAAGTATGAAAGTGGTCATCTACAATAAGATATAAAGGATGAACATTGGAAAGGGGGCTTACTATGGGCATTATTTCAACTGTGGGACGGCAGCGACAACCACAGGTGCAAGCAGATTTAAGGTATTATGAACAAGTTAAGCTGATGCAAAAGCGTTATACGAAGCGAACTTTTCCAAATGGTGAATTTATTATCAAAAAATTACCCACTTCTGATGTAGGTGGCCAATTGGATGAACGCTTACTGGGGTCAATTAAAATTCATCGCGACCCGACACCAGTTATCCACTTTCTTAACGACATTATCGAGAAACAGTACAACCCCTTTCTATTCTTGTATCGAAGGATAGTAGGCACAACACTTAATCGAGACATATCTGATGGACGGGTAACGATTCGCGAATTTGACTTTCCAATTGAAGAACGGTTAATGCATGCTCGGGTGTTTTATCCGGATGAAAGCCAAGAATCAACAGAGAAAATACCTGTCATTCTCTATTTACATGGAGG
>JAEZWY010000135.1 GCA_023442905.1 Bacillota bacterium
GCAGATATCATTGTATTAAATGAATTGGATGTCTTTAATCCAGAAATTCCTGGCTTGGAAGAATTTTCTGGGTCAAAAGGGATTATTCAAGAATTGAAGCGACTGATTGGTCGACCAATTGCCATTAATCTAGAACCTGTTGATGAGCGTCAAGATTTGCTTGAAACCCGTGTGAAATTGAATCCAGGACGTTTAGTTTCAAAAGAAAGTCTAGAAGCAGCGGACGAATTAGGGGTAGATATGATTCTACTGACGGGGAATCCAGCAACTGGTGTAACCATGTCGGCAATCCGTGAGGCTGTTAAGGTGACGAAAGCACATTTTTCAGGGTTAGTCCTTGCAGGTAAAATGCACGGTGCTGGGCTTACTGAAAGTATTGTGAATGAGGAAGCCTTACTTGGTTTTATGGATGAAGGTGCTGATGGGGTCTTAATCCCAGCTGTCAATACGGTTCCTGGTGTCAATGAACTGGAAAATCACGAGGTGACAAAAAGTATACACGCTCGTGGTGGCTTAGTCATGGCAACAATTGGGACGAGTCAGGAATCAGCGCAAGTTTCTGTGATCGAATCGATTGGTTTATCTAATAAACGTGTTGGGGTGGACTGCCACCATATTGGTGATGGTGCGTATGGCCGGATGCCTGATCCAGAAAATATCACTGCTTTGAGTTTGGCAGTTAGAGGTAAGCGTCATACTTATTTCCGTATGGCACAGTCTATTAATCGTTAATTGATGATTTAAATCATAAGGGAGGATAAGATGAAAAATTATTTACAAAATCTAGGAAAATCTATTATGTTACCGGTATCTATTTTGCCGGTGGCATCATTATTAATGGGGATTGGCTACTGGATTGACCCAGCAGGACTTTCTGGTGACGGGTCGAACCAAGCGGCTGTATTCCTGATTCAAGCAGGGACTGCCATTATCAACAATTTACCGATTCTATTTTCAGTCGGTATTGCTACTGGATTATCTAAGGATTCCAATGGGGCGGCTGGTTTATCAGGTTTAGTCGGTTACCTAATTGTAACCAATCTATTATCTATAGACGGATTGAGTGTTTTACTAAATATGCCAGCTGACCAAGTACCGATGGCTTTCGGCGCAACACAAAATGTCTTTATGGCCATTATTTCTGGTTCAGTATCGGCAGCCTTATATAACCGCTATTCAGGTACTAAATTGCCAACAGCGCTCGCATTCTTTTCAGGTAGACGGTTGATTCCAATCCTAACAGCAGGGGCTATGTTAATCATATCCTTACTGCTGTACTTCGTTTGGCCAGTAGCTTATGACGCTTTAGTAGCATTCGGTACTTTCATCTCAGGCCTTGGCGCGCTAGGTGCTGGTATTTACGGTTTCTTCAACAAGTTACTGATTCCAACTGGTCTACACCACGCCTTAAACTCAGTATTCTGGTTTGATTTAATTGGGATTAATGACATCGGAAACTTCTGGGCCTCTGAAGGGGTAAAAGGGGTTACTGGTATGTACCAAGCCGGCTTTTTCCCAATCATGATGTTCGGTTTACCTGGGGCAGCTTTAGCCATGTATAAAAACGCAGAATCAAAAGCTAAGAAAATTGCAGCTGGTACCATGATTGCCGGTGCCTTTGCTTCATTCTTCACAGGTATTACTGAACCACTAGAATTTTCATTTATGTTTGCTGCACCAGGATTATATTTAGTGCATGCTTTCCTAACAGGTGTATCAATGTTTGTCGCAGCCACATTCCACTGGACCGCTGGATTTGGGTTCTCAGCAGGGTTAGTTGACTTTGCATTAAGCTTGAATGTGCCGATTGCTAATCAACCATTAATGCTGTTAGTTCTAGGTTTAGTGATGTTCGTAGTTTACTACTTTATCTTTGATTTTGCTATTCGTAAATTTGACTTTGCCACACCAGGACGCGGCGAGAATGCTGTAACTGAAGCAGCGATTACAGAATCTGATTCAGAAACTAGTGCTGGCAAAGAGGGTGCTGCGTCCCAAGCTAGCGATGACAAATATTCACGCATGGCCCATGTTATTTATGATGCTGTTGGCGGGCAAGAAAATATCCGTAGATACTATAATTGTGCAACACGACTAGGTTTTGAATTAGACGACGTTGACCAAGTAGACCAAGCTAAAATTAAAGGACTTGGTGTACCTGGTGTCAATGTCTTAGACAAAAATCACTTGCATGTTATTGTCGGGACAGACGTTCAATTTGTTGCAGATGAAATGAAAAAAATTGAAGAGTAATTATTTTTGGAAAAGAAGTTGGGTAATTATATCCAGCTTCTTTTTTATGGGGAAAATGATCAAGCGAAAAATAAAATCTAAATAAGCGATCTTTAATAGGCTTTAGCAATTATGATAGGAAAATGAGATTTCTTTCATTTTTCTATACCAAAATGATTCAAAATATGGCAAACTATGATACAATTGGCAAGTGTAAACAAGCGTCAACTTGTTATAGGCGTAAGAGAGGGAGTTACTATAAATGATTAATAAAGTGTTAGTTGCGAACCGTGGGGAAATCGCAATCCGTATTTTCCGAGCGTGTTATGAACTAGGAATTAATACAGTCGCAGTTTATTCACAAGAGGATGAAGGTTCAGTTCACCGTTTTAAAGCAGACGAATCTTATTTATTATCTCGTGATAAGAAGGCTGTTGAAGCTTATTTAGATATTGAAACAATTATTCAAATTGCTAAAGATGTAGATGCTGATGCGATTCACCCTGGCTACGGCTTCCTTTCAGAAAATACTGAATTTGCCCGCCGTTGTGAGGAAGAGGGGATCAAGTTTATCGGTCCTTCACACGAAATTTTAGACATGTTTGGGGATAAGGTAAAAGCTCGTGAAGCAGCTAAAAAAGCGAATATTCCGTTGATTCCAGGTTCTGATGGACCAGTTGAAAGTCTTGAAGAAGTGGTTGAATTTGGTAAAACTGCTGGTTACCCAATTATCATCAAAGCTGCCCTAGGTGGTGGTGGACGTGGTATGCGTGTAGTGCGTTCAGAAGATGAAGTAGCAGAACAATACCGTCTAGCGGTTTCTGAAGCGACTAAAGCTTTTGGTTCAGGTGAAGCCTACGTTGAGAAATACGTAGAAGGACCTAAACATATTGAAGTTCAAATTATTGCCGATGAACAAGGAAACACTATGCATTTATGGGAACGTGACTGTTCAGTTCAACGTCGTCACCAAAAAGTGGTTGAGGTTGCGCCAACTGTAAACATGTCAATGGAACTACGTAACCGTATCTGTAATTCTGCCCGTGACTTCTTAGATTCAGTGGACTACGCTAATGCCGGAACTGTTGAGTTCTTGTTAGATGGCGATGACTTCTACTTTATCGAAGTAAACCCTCGTGTCCAAGTAGAACATACAATTACAGAGCAAATCACTGGTGTGGACATTGTCCAAACACAGATCCGTGTTGCAGCAGGTGAAAGCTTAAGTGAAATTGGTTTACCAGCACAAGAAGACTTACCATTAAATGGTTTTGCAATCCAATGTCGTGTAACTACTGAGGATCCAAATAACAACTTCTTCCCAGATACAGGTAAAATCAACACTTACCGTTCTCCAGGCGGTTTTGGTGTCCGTTTAGATGCGGGTAATGGTTTCCAAAATACGGTTGTCAGTCCGTACTTTGACTCAATGATCGCTAAGTTAATCACTTACGGTACAGATTTCGAAGATACGGTAGCAAAAACAGACCGTGCCTTAAGAGAGTATCGTGTGCGTGGTGTTAAGAACAATATTCCGTTCTTGCGTAACGTTGTAAACCATCCTGTTTTCCAAGAGGGGACTGCAAACACTGTATTCATCGACAATACCCCTGAATTGTTCAACTTCCCTAAAGAACGAAACCGTGACCGAGGAAACAAAGTCTTACAATACATCGGGGACATTTCTGTAAATGGTTTCCCAGGTATTGAAAATGAAAAAGGACAATTCCAAACAATTCCGACACCTAAAATTGAATTAGTAGAACGTAATGGTCTATCAGCAAAACAAATTTTAGACCGTGACGGCGCTAAAGGTGTACAAGAATTTATTAAAAATTCAAATGACTTGTTATTAACAGATACTACAATGCGTGATGCCCATCAATCATTGATCGCTACTCGTATGCGTACGCGTGACATGGTGAAACCAGCTAAAGTTATGGAAGATGCTTTGCCAAACCTATTCTCTATGGAAGTTTGGGGTGGGGCGACATTTGATGCAGCCTTCCGTTTCTTAACTGAAA
>JAEZWY010000202.1 GCA_023442905.1 Bacillota bacterium
TAGTATCTTCGAATCGAATCCCCGGTTCTTCTAACTCTTCCGGTGAAAAACGATAACCAATAATAAAGTCAGCTGGTGCTTCTTGACGAACAACTGCTTTTACCTCTTGGACAACCTCACGAATAAAAGTCATTCGCTTCTCACGACTGCCCCCCCAACGATCATGACGTCGGTTTGAATGCGGTGAAAAGAATTGTTGTAGGATAAAAGTATTCGCACCATGTAACTCAACCCCATCAAATCCCGCTTGAATCGCACGACGAGTAGCATCCACAAATAATTGCACCATTTCAGTAATTTGTTCATCTGTCATTTCACGTGGAACTGGCGCATTTGGACGTAGGGCCGCAACTGGACTTGGTGCAATTGGTGTTGCCCCACCATTTAAGTTTGGCCAAGCCATTCGTCCAGCATGGTAAATTTGGACAATCGCTTTTGAACCTTCCTCTTTAATTGCTTTTGCAAGTTTAGTTAGGCCTGGAATTTTGTCATCCGTATCAATACCCACGGCACCAGAAAATCCACGTCCTTCGTTTTCCACAAAGCAACTTTCGACAATTACCGCTGCCGCGTCTCCAGAACGAAACTTGTAATAATCAATAATTCCTTGGTTTATTCTGCCATCAAAATAAGCAGATTGCGTAGTCATAGGCGCCATTAATAATCTATTTTTTAATGTTGCACCAGAATGTAATTTCACTTCTTCAAATAATTGTTTCATATCAATAACCCTTTCTGAATTATTGATAAATAAAACTAATTGATTAAACTCCTTCGATAAATGTAGTATATAATAAAGCTTCGAGTTTGTGAAGTATTTAATTTGATTTATTTGTATCTTCTTCCCATTTTGATTTATTTAAAAGTCCCTATATCCTTTTTATCACAAGATTTTTTCCATTAAAAAAGGAACTATCTAAAGATAGTCCCATCAAATATAACGGATTAAATTTTATCAAACATCTCTGCTAAATAACGGTAAGATTGTAGCCGTTTCTCTTCATCAAAAATCGGCGCATAAACTAAAATTTCGTCTATACCAAGCGTTTCAATTTCATCATCCAGAATGGCTTTCACCGTTTCTTTGGACCCCTTGATAATAAATCGTTTAGCTAAGTAGTCCTCTAACAAGCCTTGGGCCCCAGCACCTAAACTATAGTCTTTAGACTCTTCAGGACTCATATTCGGCAAGAGTTGACCAGTCCGAATCCCCATTTGCATCAATTCAATGGGTTTAGCTAAATAATCTGCTTCCTCATCTGTATCGCCCACAATGATCATATAAGACACCATGACTTTCGGTTTTTGGAAAAATTCACTCGGCTCAAACCGGTCCCGGTACAGTTTAAAAACGTCCGGATCCGTTTCAATCCCAAAGAATTTAGCAAAGGCATAACCCAAGCCCATTTGTGCCGTCACCAATGCTGATTGTCCAGAAGACCCTAGCATCCAAGGTTCCGTTAGATGTTTCAGATTTTGGGGCATAGCCCGTACCTTTCCATAAAAATCAGGTGCTTGCTTATCTGCTAGATAATCTAAAATCACTTGGATTTTATCGTACATATCTGTAAAGGTTTGCGGACGGCCTTCAGCTAATGCTTTAATCTCATCCGGACCAGATCCCGGTGCCCTACCTAGCCCAATATCAATTCTACCTGGCGCTAAAGCGGTCAACAGCTTGAAATTTTCTGCTATTTTTAAGGGGGAATAATGCATGATCATTGTTCCACCCGTTCCTAAATGTATACGGTCAGTCTTCGCCGCAGCATAAGCAACAAGCATCTCCGGTGATACTGATGCCAAACTAGGCATGTTATGATGTTCTGCAAACCAGTACCGGTTATAATTTAATTTCTCTATCTCTTGGACAAATCGCATCGTACGTTCAACCGCACCCTCTGCAGATTCCCCTTTATTTATCGTCACTAAATCGTGTAGGCCTAATTCCACCTAAAACATCCTCTCTATTCTTATGCTCCCTATTATTATAGCCGGTGCATCTTGAACTAGAAAGAAATACGACTTGACTAATCCTGACTTTAATTAAATAACCCATCCTTGTACTAAATAAGCCACTACATTCAAGACCCCAGCCAATAGCATGATCACCACCGGATCCCACTTGGTTTTAAATAATAAAGTTAAACATATAGCAAAAATGACAATCGCAACGATGTTGATGGTTTGTACCCCCACCACTTGGTCGCCCCAAAAGCTCGTCACTAGAATAGACATCCCAGCCGTCGCAATCATAGCCACAACCGCTGGACGAAGAGCTTTTAGAACATACTGCAATGAATCCAAATTCCGGTATTTCATGTAAACATAGGCCAAAATGGTTACCAAAATAATCGATGGAAAGACCGATCCAAGCGTCGACACAATCCCACCTGGTATACCCGCAATCTGATTGCCCACAAAAGTCGCCGAATTTATAGCAATCGGACCTGGCGTCATTTGGGAAATGGTAATCAAGTCCGTAAACTCTTGCTGGCTTAACCATTGGTGGTTGGTCACAATTTCATCCTGGATTAAAGGTAAGGCCGCATACCCACCCCCAAAGCTAAAAGCACCCACCTTTAAAAAAGACCAAAATAGCTGTAAATAGATCATGCCTTTTTACCTCCCTTATATCGGTCAAACAAGTATTTACCAATACCTAATCCTGCTGCAACTAAAATAATCAAAATCACATTCACATTGAAGAAATAATTGGCTACAAAAGCAACTAGCATTGCTGTGATGAGTAATGGATTTTTTGTGTCTGTCACTTCTTTACCCATTTGAAGCACTACTGCTACAATAACTGCTGCCACTCCAGCTTGCATTCCTTCTAGTAATAAAGAGATCCAGACATTAGATCTGAAAGCATCATAAAAGAAGGAAATCAAGGTGATAATCGTAAAAGGAGGAATAATAGTTGCAATGACTGCGGTTAATACACCTAACAAGCCGGCTAATTTATACCCAATTACAATGGCGCCATTCACCGCTATCGCACCAGGTGCTGACTGCGCAATCGCAACTAAATCCAACATCTCATCTTTATCAATCCAACCCAAATCATCCACAAAAGTTTTTCGCATCAATGTGATAATGACATAGCCACCACCAAATGTGAAAGCACTCAAGACAAGGGTCGACATAAATAATTTTCGTAAGATAGCTAACTTACTATCGGCATGTTTATTTTCCATAAATTTCCCTTCCAAATAAAAGCTTATCTATCATCAATCTCCATTATACAGAAGTAATTAAGAAAATAAGCAATTTAACCACTTGATATGGAATGCGTTCCATCCTCTACAATGATTTCAATAAAAGAAAAGAGGTATCAATAAATGATTTGAACACATTTTTTTAGATATGGACGGCACACTGCTAAATAGCCAAGGCATGGTTTCCAACATAAATGCCACTACTATTAAAGAAGCTAACATTCCAATTAGCTTAGTTTCAGCTAGAGCACCCATGGAAATGGTGAATACCCTGAAAAAAATCAATGTGAATGGCATTCACGTTGGTTTTAATGGTGGCCTGATTTATACTTTTGAGAACAATACTGTAGAAACGCTAGTAGAAAAACCATTGCATGCTGATGAAGGCAAATACTTAATTCGTTATATCCAAACGCATTTTCCAAAATTAAGCCAGTCATACTATTCCAGAAATAATTGGTATACATGTAAAAAAGATAAGGGCATTAACTATAGCACCAATATCACAAAACTGCAGGCAACTCTAGTAGATATCAAAGAGTATCTACATCCTACTTTTGATATCTTTAAAGTTAAGCTTATCACCTTTGATGAACAAGAAATGAAGCATTTAAAGACGAAGTTAACTGATCTTAATATTGCCCATGTCTCTATTCAACAATCAGATAAATATACTCTTGAAATTACCCATAAAGCTGCTAAGAAATCAAAGGGCATCGATTATATTATTCATAGACAGCAAATTAACCCTCACAATACAGCTGCTTTTGGAGACGGTCATAATGATCTACCCATGTTCACAAAAGTTGGTTATCCAATTGCTATGGCTAACGCAGCTGAAGATGTTAAATTACAAGCAAAGTATATTACGCGATCGAATGATGATGACGGTGTTGGACATGGCATTAAATATCTACTATGGTAAGATAATTTTGATGAATTACTAGAGAATCGAGGTCACAAAATCGCATCTATTAAAGATATTTCTAAAAAATCAGGCTATGCACCAGCAACCATTTCACGCTATTTGAATCAATCTGGGTATGTGTCCAAAAAGGCTGCTGATCGTATACAGGAAGCCATAGAAGAATTAGACTATACGCCTAATCAATCCGCCGTCAATTTAAGTATTGGAAAAACCAATACAATCGGTGTTGTCTTACCATATGTAAAACATCCCTATTTTGTCGAAATCATCCGGGGACTGATAGATGCTGCTGTTAAAAGTGACTATCAACTCTTATTCCTCCCCTCAAACTACGATCGCCAAATCGAAATAAACTATCTCAAACAATTGAAATCTAAAGCTGTAGATGCACTTATTTTTATCTCAAGGTCCGTAACTACAAAAGAAATTGATAGCTACAGTAAATACGGTCAAATCGTTTGTTTAGAAGAAACAAGGTCAGATAAAATTTCTTCAGTATACGTAGAACGAAGATCAGGTTACACACAAATGTTCCGTTGGTTAAAGTCTCAAGGAATCCATAATATCGCCCTTTTATTTTCTAGAAACAATGAAGAAAGTGACACTTATCGTGCAACAATGAATGCCTTTCATCAATACATGCCTCATACGTCATTTAAAACCTTTGATAACATCCATGATTATCAAGACATTGAAAGAACTATCGCTTTATTCAATAAATACGGCCCTTTTGACTGCGTCCTATCAAACAATGATGACTTGGCCGTAGGATTGAAAACGCATTTTGCAACGCAAAACAAGCCGCCACTAATCATTAGTCAAGAAGCCCAATTATCAGGTCAGTTAAATGCTATTCCCTCTATTGATAACCATACCTATCAAGTAGGCATAGCAGCCTTTGAAGCTGCTAAAGGCAATCAGGTGGTAAACAAACCATTTGAATCAACATTTATTCTAGAGCGGTCATAGCAGCAATTATTATCTATAAATAGCAAAAAGCTTGATATTTATATACGATATCAAGCTTTTTCAATATTCAAATTTATTTCTTTTTCTCTAGCATAGAATCATCAAATCCAAAGAAGTAAGTAACTATTGCAGAACCAAAGTAAGCAATCGCACAAGCTATCAAGAAGCCAACAAAACCTTGACCGATATATCCTGGTAAAGTCAATAAACTTGTACCCAATAAAGTAGGAGCACCAGTACCCGCAGCTGCTACAATAGCACCTGAAATCCCTGAGAAAAACATCCCGATATAGAATGGTTTCTTATACTTCAGGGTAATACCATAAATTGCCGGTTCAGTAATACCAGCTAAAACAGCTGAAATTGCTGCAGAACCACTAAGTTGTTTTAGATCTTTATCTTTTGTTTTTAAGAATACGCCTAAGGTAGCGCCTGCCTGTGCCATATTATTAGGTCCTGTAATGGTAAACAAAGTATCTCTTCCATATTGTGCAATATTATTGAAAACAATTGGTACGAATCCCCAATGTAATCCAAACATTACAACCATAGGCCATAATGCACCAAGAATACCTCCAGCAACAATTGGGTTAAAGCTAACCATTGCTGTATAACCGCTCGCTAACAAGTTACCTGCACCATCGGCTAATGGTCCAATCGCCAAATATGTTGCTGGTACCATAACCGCTAATGATACTAACGGAACGAAAAATCTTTTAATAATATCTGGAGTAACTTTATTTAAAAGCGCTTCCAATTTAGATAATACAAATACAGATAGAATAATAGGAATTACTGATGAAGAATAATTAACCAGAACTACTGGTATATTCATGAAGGTGATTGCTTCATTTGCAGAGTAAGCTGCCGTTAAGTCTGGATATAATAATGCCGCCCCAATTCCTACAGCAACGAATTTATTCGCCTTAAATTTTTCAGCTGATGTATAAGCTAAAATTACCGGAAGGAAAACAAATAACGCATCCGCAGCAGCATACAGCATTCTATATGTTCCACTTTCTTCGACCAGCCAACCCATAGTAGTACATAAGATTAGAATACCTTTTAACATACCAGCCCCACTTAATGCACCTAATACTGGTGTAAATACACCAGCAACTACATCCATGAAACTATTCAGTATATTTTTACTTTCTGTTTCTTCTGAATCATCGTCAAGAGTGGTTGCATTACCTGTATTGAGACGATAATTATCTGAAATCGTATTATACACATCTGCTACTTGATTTCCAATTACAACCTGAATCTGTCCACCTGCGTCTAAAACCTTAATTACCCCATTCACATTTTCCAGGTTATCCATCTCTATTCGTTCTTTATCCGATACTTTAAATCTTAAACGAGTTGCACAATGTGTAAGGGATTTAATATTTTCTACTCCACCAATATTTGTGATAATTTCTTTTGATAATACATCATATTTACTTGTCATCGTTCTTCCTCCATGGTCTATAGCTTATCAATAACCAATAATGCGTCTCTTGTAAATCTATGCATGCTTACTTCAGTATAGGTATTCTTATAGGTTACAACAGCCGAACTTTCATTTTTAGATTCCAGGTCTATATACTTAGCTGTTAAATTTGAATAATTACCATTCAGTTTTATAGTAATATTACTTGGAATATAAATGACTATTTTCTTGTTATTTTCTGCAATACGAATTTCAGAGGTTTCATTTTTTAGAAGATTCTGTTTAGGCACTAAATCAAACAACTGATTTTCTTCAATAAAATATTTAATAAAACTATAGTCCCATGCACCTTCAAAATGTAATGCATCATGCCAATCATAAGGCGATTCAAAAGCTTCACCAACCTCAGAATCGAACGTCAATCCTTCAGTATGCCAACTCCAAATCCCATGCGCTCCGTAGGTAACACCAAATTGAGCACCAGATAAAACACTTTGCCAAGCTGCTCTTCGAACATCTTCTCTTGAAAATCGCCCATAAGCTTTTCTACTATATCCCATTAGTTCATAACATGGTTCACTATTAATACTTGGTCGTTTCGGTTCTTTATTATAGAAATCTTCTGCTAACTCATAGGCCATATATTGATAATCTTTATTATGACCTGATTGGAACATATAAAAATCTAAATTATCACTATTTTTGAGCGCATCAGGTATTTCCTTTTGACGGCCACGAATATGTAAGGTTGTAGTAGCTTTTTCATCAATTTGTTTTACTTTATCCATAGCGATTTGGTACATCTCTGTTACCTCTTCTGTTGGAAAATCTGTATCACCACTTATAATATAAATAGGTTCAAACTCATTGTATCTATCCATTACATATTCAACGTAATCTTCTATTAATTCTTTTGGAAATAAACTAGTCTTTTTAAGTTTTGTTGCCCAAGTATCAGGTAAATAGTTCACCCATAGCAATACCAATGCAATAGTAATATCCTTTTCTTTAGCCATACGAATCATTTCGTAAGCCCTATCAAAATAAGCTTCATTTCTTCTATTAAAATCAAATGTGCCGTCTTCGTTCACATGAAAAGGTTGACTATCAATTAAACTTTTACTCGCATCCCATTGCCATAACATATTCACTTGGATTACATTGAAGCCTTGAGATTTTCGGTAATCTAAATAGTAATTCCAATCTGAAATTTGAATATTCGTAAAAGCACTCCAACATGTATCTGCAAGATAAAAAGATGGTTGATTATTTAAATAGAATTGATTATTTTTAATTTCCATTTTCTTCCTCCTAATATTTACTAATAGATTTTAAAACATATTCTTTCCAAGTAGAATAAGAACCATCATAAGATGTCTTAGGTTTGAATGTCTTTTCAGTATAACTAGCTACATCATTTTTAATCAAAGTAAGTGTTCCGAGCGCAGAAGCCTCTTCTATACGTCCAATAACTACTTCTCTTCCAGTAACATCTGCTAATAACTGTATAAATTTTTCATTGTTTACCAAGCCACCATCTACATTTATCCGCTTAATCTGTAATCCAAATTCTTCATCTATTGTATCTAATATTATTCGTGTCTGATATACCATAGCTTCAAACCCCGCCCTAATAAGATGAGATTTAGAATTATATCGAGACATACCTACAAATTCAGCATGAACATCTGGCGCCCAAAATGGAGCACCCATCCCTTCTAATGCAGGTATAAGATACACGCCTCCATTATCTAAGACACTGAAAGCATTTTTAGAAGCTTCTTCAAAATTAGCGAAAAAACCCAACTGATCTTTTTGCCAGTTTAGAATATCACCATACGAACGTATAACACCCTCTAAAGCATAAGTAGTTTCACCATTCTTACCACTAACTATTGTAGTTAAAATGGTACCATTATTATCTAAAACTTGTTTCCCTATGTTTACTAAAACAGATGAGCCGGTTCCAAGCGTCGCTTTAACATCTTCTTTTTCCAAACAACCATTTCCAATTAAAGCTGATTGTGAATCTGCAACTATTGAAACAATTGGTATTCCCTGATACGTTCCAAAGTCATCTACCGAATCTTTCACGCTTGGTAAGCTAGCAATAGGAACATTAAAAATATCGCATAGTGCTTCGTCCCATTCTAGCGTATGAATATTGAATAGTAATGTTCGACTCGCATTACTCACTTCAGTTAAATGATTCTTCTCTTTCGATAAATTCCATACTATCCATGTATCGATTGTCCCAATGGCCAGATTATTTAACTGATCATCTGTTAACTCTGCTTGATCAAAGAACCATTTAAGTTTTGACCCTGAAAAATAAGGATCTATATTCAATCCTGTTTTTTCTCTTACTACAGGTCCATAACCTCGCTGATTTAGCTTTTGACAAATATCGATTCCTCGATTACATTGCCACACCAGGACGTTAGTATAAGCTTTTCCCGTTTCTTTATCCCAAATAACAACTGATTCTCGTTGATTTGTAATAGATAAACTAGCAATTTGTCTAGGCTCTAAGTTTCTTTCTATCAATATTTGCCCGATTAAGTCTTTCACATTTGCAACAATTTCTTCAGGGTCATGCTCCACCCAACCTTTTTGAGGGTATAGTTGAGTATGAGGTTTATCCACTCTCCGAAGCATCTCTATATTTGATTCGGTATCAAATAGTATTACCTTGGTACCAGACGTACTCTGGTCTATTACCAGTCTATATTCTGCCACTCATATCACCCCAAAAATTTCTTCGCTTCCACTACAATTGAGTCACCATCCAATCCATAGTGTTTGAATAATTCTTTACCACTAGCTGTGACTAAATCACTATCTGGAAAACCAATAATTCTATGACGAATACCAACTTCTTCACTTAAGGACTCCGCTACTGTAGCACCTAACCCGCCATGGATACTGTGTTCCTCAACTGTAATTACCTTACCAATTTCTCTAGCTAATCTCCTTACAGTTTCAGTATCAAAAGGTTTTAGTGAATGTACGTTTAATACAGCTGCTGAGATATTTTCCTTTTCTAATTGAATTGCTGCATCTAGTACTTGACGAATAGTCTCTCCGATACCAATAAGTAAAACATCCTTACCTGCTTTTAATTGAACAGCTTTACCAATCTCAAAACCATAGTCACTAGATTCATAAACGTCCTCAACAGCATTCCGACCTAAGCGAATATAAGCAGGTTGATCTGACTCAAGGAGTGTTTTAAACATTACTTCTGTTTCATGTTTATCAGCCGGACACAGTACCTGTAAATTTGGAATAGCTCGTGTCACAGCAAAATCTTGTAATGAGTGATGGGACATGCCCAACTGTGCATAACTTACACCACCACTAATTCCTACCAATTTTACGTTTGTTCTCGAATATGCAACATCTACCTTAATTTGTTCAATACTCCGCATAGATAAGAATGGTGCAGGTGATACTGCGAATGCCCTTTTTCCTGAGTGTGCTAATCCTGCTGCCATCCCCACAATGTTTTGTTCAGCAATACCAACCTCAACCATTTGATTTGGATATTTTTCACCAAATTCTGTCAATTTCGCAGACCCTCTCGAGTCACTAGTTAATACGACTAATTCTGGTGTTTGTTCTGCTTGCTGTACAAATACTTGATTCATCATTTGATTATTTGACATATTAGCCATGTGTTAGCACCTCCAGCTTTTCATTCAGTTCGTCTAATCCTTTTTGATATTCTTCATCATTTGGTACATGGTGGTGCCATCCTGCTTTTCCTTCAGCCATAGAAATGCCTTTACCTTTGATGGTATTTGCGATAATCATTTTAGGTTTATCCTGACTTTTATTTTGCGATAACTCTTCGATTAGTTGTGTATAATCGTGACCATCTATTTCTACGACATCCCAACCAAAAGCTTCCCACTTTTCTCTTAATGGAAAAGAATTCATCACATCTACTGTTGAACCAGTAATTTGTAACTTATTACTATCAATAATAGCGATGAGATTATTTAATTTATAATGACTTGCCGCCATAGCTGCTTCCCAGTTGGAACCTTCAGCTAATTCACCGTCACCCATCAAGGTGTATACTTTATAATCCTTATTATCCATTTTCCCGGCTAAAGCTATCCCTACTGAAATAGGTAAGCCATGACCAAGCGAACCCGTATTCATCTCAACACCTGGCATTTTATTAGTAGGATGTCCTATAATTGGCGATTTATATTGATAATATGTATCTAAGATACCTTCATCAAAGAAACCTTTTAAGGCTAGCGTACTCCATAAGACCTCAGCTACATGACCTTTACTTTGAATATAGCGGTCTCGATTCGGATCTTCTGGATTACTTGGATCAATATTCATTACTTTGAAATAGAGCGTTGTAATAATATCTGCACTCGATAAATCGCCACCAGTATGACCAGACCCCGCTTTATAAATCATTTCCCATAAACGTTTTCTTGTTTTTGTTGCTTGAATTTCTAAATCTTTAATCGTATTACTAGACATTTAAAGAATCTCCTCTCCAATACGCTTTCACATCCTCTTCAATTGGGTCATAAAAATCTGGTGTCACATTAATATACTTACAAGCCTCATATAATACCGGCACAACATCTGTTCTAACTGCTGCCACATGATGAATGTACGGCCCGTATACTAAGTGAGATTCAAGGCGGTTTAAATTCTGGAACTTCATGTAAATATAAGTACCCTGATTATAAGGACCATCCATTGTCTCAGCTGTTCCCATCAGCAAATTGTAGTCCCCGTGATCACCATCGAAACGACAAACTGTATAAGTCCCTTCTTTAGCTTTGAATTCTACTGATCCTGGATAATCAAATACAAAATGACTAGTAGGTAGAATTGGCGTATGCTCAGCAGTAGAGTATGCAAAGACACCTAAGTGTTGTAGTAACTCACCATTTTCATCTTCAGGGTGGCGACAATTAATATCTGCAAAAATGGCTTTCTCTTCTCCAAAACTAGCAGCTTCTACTAATAACTCCGTAATTGCGCCGTGAATATCTGTTTCACACACAAAAGGTAATCCTTCCTCTTGTAGTAAGGACAACGAAGCATAAGGTAAAATACCTAGTTCATCCTGTAAAGCAGTCCAACATTGAATAACACCCGAATTACATCCATATGCACGACTAAGGTTTTCCAATGCTATTTTTAAAACTGAAACTGTTGTTAATGCCTCATCTGTAATTTGAACTTTAGTATTCTGATAAAAATAGTTATTTGTTAAAGCAATTTTTTCTTGCTCATTTGACCTTACTTGGTCCATCTCACTATATAATTCTTGTAAAGGTACTGGTGATAATGAAATATTAAAGCGTTCCAGTAATTCCCCTTCATTTGCCATCACTGACCAAAAATCAAAAGGTCTAGGTCCAACCTGGAGTATTCTTGTATTCTTAAATGTCTTAACCACATTACAAACTTTTATAAAATCAGTTAACCCTCTTTGAAATTCTTCTGAATCTATATCTGAGTTTTTGATATAAGTAAACTTTACGTTAAAGCGCCTTAATACTTTACCAATGGCAAACAACCCACATTGAGTATCTCGCAGTCTAGTGCCCTCATCTGAAGGAGCTTCGTCTTTAGGTCCCCAAAGAAGTACCGGTACATCAAACTTCGCCGCTAATCGAGCAACAGCATACTCTGTTCCAAAGTTCTCATTCGCAATAAAAATACCGTCAACTTTTTCCTTATCAAATTTTTCATAAACTTTATTTACGCCTTCGTCATCATAAAGAAGTCCATCTTCATTCAAATCGTCAATATCCACATAATTCACGCCAAGGCTATTTATTTTTTCTCTAGTAAGATTAGCGTATTCCACAGCTGCATCTGCACTAAATAAATTTCTTCTTGTTGGTACAAAGCCCAACTTAACCTGTTCAATCCCCATACATACACATCCTTATTTTAGTAAAATTAAACTGCATTAACTTAAGTAAGCCTTTACATTTGTAAATTTAACACCTATTTTACTTTAAGTCAATCTTTATTTTATATGTTTTCAACTTAAATAAGACCTTATTTTAGTTATTTGATTGATTAATTGTGCATTTTCATGTATATTAAGTTTATTAAACAAAAAGTAAGTGGGGGAAAATATGATTAGTATCACCGATATCGCAGAATTAGCTGGTGTTTCTGTAACAACAGTTTCGCTTGCTTTAAATAATAAAAAAGGTGTAGGAAAAAAGACTAAAGAACGTATTCTTCAAATTGCAGAAGAACAAAACTATAAACCTCTACGAATGAGTAAAGTTAAAAAAGAAGCAATGAAAGAGGATATGCAAAAAGACAAATTAAATTTAAAATTTATTGTGGCGATCAATAATGAGGTTGTTAACACGAATTTTAGAACACAACCTTTCTTCAATTCCCTCGTCAATACTTTGGTTCATGACTCTAACAATGACCAATATAATATCGTTATTTCTGCAGTTGACTCCAATGACTTGACTAAAGAATTAGTAACCTATAATCAGTCAGATGATATAGACGGGTTAATTATTTTAGCTACTGATCTCAGCAATAAAGTATTAACCTCACTTATTGAACAAACCGATAAGCCACTATTATTTCTAGATGCGACAAACCAACTATTAGATGCTAACTTCATTGGGATTAATAATGAACAAGGTATATATCTAGCATTATCCCATCTAGTTGAAAACGGTCATTCAAATATTGGATATGTCATGTCTGAAAACCGAATTAATAACTTTAATGAACGCCTTCTCGCTTTTGAGAAATATTCTATAAATCTTGGTTTAAACTTTAATCTTAAAGATTCTATATTAGCCTCCCCTATTACAGTTGAGGCTCAAGATGAGGTTGAGAAGCAATTAACTGACTTAGATACTATACCTGAAGCATTTCTTTGCGAAAATGATGTCATAGCCATCAGTTTTATCAAAACACTTAACCAAATGGGCTATAGTGTACCTAACGATATTTCAGTTATCGGTTTTGATAATATACGCGAAGGAAGCGTCATTACACCAGAACTCACTACTATTGAAGTAAATCAAGGGCTCATAGTTGATACTGCTGTGAATCAATTGATTTCTATTATAGAAAATAAATCATCTACACAACATATATATATCAACTGTAAATTGGTTGAACGAAATAGCGTAAAAAGAATCAAATAAAAAGACCAGAGCGATTATTGAAACCCTACCGTTAAACTGAACAAATAAAAAAAGAGAGTTACGCTACCCACAAAAGATGATCCCGATAAGCTGTCGGGGTCATCTTTTTTAATTTTTTCTGATAGCGACGATTGTTGTAAAA
>JAEZWY010000207.1 GCA_023442905.1 Bacillota bacterium
GAATCGTCCATCAGGGCGGAACTTTCGTCCACCAAATGCGGAGTTGTCGTCCACTGAATGCGAAGGTAATCGTCCATTCCGTTAATTAAAAAGAACAAGAGCCCAATATGAGCTCTGTTCTTAATCTTAGATAAGATGAGAATCTATTTCCATGCCTTTAAAAGCGTATGCAAGGCACTTAGTAAACATATTAATTATAGTGTCAGCCAAAGACTTTCCTTCATTGTCTGAGGAATAGGGTTGATTTAAGCCAAAATTAAAAGAAAAGTTTAGTCAAAAGGAAATGGAGTGAATCGAGATTCCGCTTTAGTTAGAATCACCTCATGTCATCTATCCCGTGGCGCTCACGCATAGATACTTCACCATCCACTAATATTTGATGAGAATTATGCTTAATTCGATCTAGAATTGCATCGGCTAATTGGACATTTTTAATTTTTTCATGCCATCCCTCAGGCGAATATTGTGAACAAAATATGGTAGAGGTTTGTTTTAACCGTGCTTCAACGATTTCAAAAATATGAACACTATCTTCTAATGAAAGCTCCATCAATAGCCATTCATCAATGATAAGTAGTTCAATTTTCGTATATTTTTTAATCAGTTTACGATAAGAACCATCCGCTTCATATTTAGCTAAAGCGAGTTCGTTAATTAATTCTGGAAGGCGAATGTATTTTACTTTTCTGAATTGACGACAGGCTTGAATACCGAAGGCATTGGCTATCCATGTCTTTCCGTTGCCAGAAGCACCCATTAGGATAATATTCTGATGGTTTTCAATGTAGCCACCTTGTGCAAGTTTAGAAATAAGGTGTTTATCGAGATGACGATCCGGGTAATATTCAATCCCTTCAATTGACGCATCTGGATCACTCAATGTGGCTTGTTGAATTAAACGTTCTAATTTATTCGATTGACGGCGAGCAGACTCTGCATCTACAAGCAATTCAAAACGTTCCTCAAATCCTAAGGAATGACTGGTTTTGTCCCTTGTTTGCTGTTCATATAAGTCTGCCATTCCGCTCAATCTCATTGCTTTTAACTTTTCAAGTGTATGTTCATTTCTCATTCTTTTTACCTCCAAAGTAGGCTGCACCGCGGACGAATCCATAATTGCTATCCGTTTGCTCCTCTATGATTGATGCTTTCGGGTGAGTATTTAACGCTTTCTTTCGTTTCTTTGCACGACTGAGTAGCGATTTTAGTAATGAATTTGTGGGTTCCTTTGCGACAGACATCAATGTATGACAACTCGCTTCTAGCTCTTCTAACGTGTAGTTAGAGGCTGTGTTTCGTAAGGTAGCGAGTAGTTTGAGGGCTTTCTTTTCAACATGATTGGAAAGAATATAGTCGACATAGGCATACGTGTTTGTTCCGATATCCTTTGCCCATAATAGATTTTCTTTAGGAGTATGATTGACATAACGACGGTGATTATCCGGCATATGATCAATATTCGAAGCATATTGCCCAATATCTCCCCGAAGTCGTTTATGAGATGCAATTCGATGTTCATTGAAGTACACTTCTATTAGGTTATCAGTTATTCTTACTTCTACTTCGTCATTGACATATTCATAGGGAACGGAATAAAACATACGTTCAACTTGAATATGATAATCTAATTGGACTTTAGATACCCGCCATTGAGACTGTGTAAAACGCGGATGACGAAGGGAACCTAAGAACGGAAGTTCTTCTTCCTGAAAGACTGTATACCTTGAACCGGGTCTCTTCTGGAAAGCTTCTTGATTTAATGCTTGCATCTTTTCAGTGATGGCCTGGTTCAACTCTTTTAAACTAAAGAATGTTTCATTACGTAAAGCCGCAATAACTTGACGGCTAATAAAACCAACATTTCCTTCAACTGAGGATTTGTCTTTTGGAGCCCTCACACGTGCAGGGACAATCGTAAATCGATAATAATCACTCAATTGGCGATACCCTTCATTTAAAAGGGGTTCTGAATAATCTGTTTTTGTGACACCCGTTCTTAAATTATCTGGGACAACGGTTTCAGGTACGCCTTTGAAAAATTCAAAAGCATGAATATGTGCGGTCAACCAGTTATCTGTTTTCATGTCGTAAAATCCTTCAACATAACTATATTGACTGAATGGCCAAGTGGCTACGAAAATATACACTTTGATATCTTGCCCATTTTCAGTACTTTTAACAGTTAATGTGCTGCCTGCCCAGTCCACTTCGAGGATTTCGCCGGGTTTACGATGTATAGGCATCGTTAGTTTGTATTTTTTGCTATATTGTCCATATTTTTCACAAAAAGATCGATAAGCATAGGGAATTTTATTGTGTGTCTTGGCTTCGTGTTCGTATTCTTTATGCAGAAGTTTGAGGGTGACATTCTTTTTGAGTAATTCTTTATGAATGTAATCCCAGTCTGGGTCATAATATCCGCGCTGATTGGCGCTTTTTTCAGGAAATAAATAATCTTCCAGCCATGAATTGGTCATTTCTTCCGTCAACGTATTTAAGCCTTTCACTTTGCTTTCGTTCACCACCTCTCTAATTTTGTCTCTTGAATGCCCAGTGCTGGAAGCGATTGTCC
>JAEZWY010000026.1 GCA_023442905.1 Bacillota bacterium
ACCATATTCCAAACGATTACAAGATTATTATATAAGATGATTGTAAATATCTAAGTGGATAAAATGTAAATTAACGCTAGTTGTGTAAATGTATTGTAAAGTTTGTGTAAATTTTATTGGGAAATTCTCATTTAGAGTCCCATATCGACCTAATTTACTATCAATTTATTCTTCTTCAATTTCATCTTCTTCATCTAATTCCAAAGGATCCAGCTTAGGTATATAGACCGTAAAACTTGTTCCCTTACCAAATATACTATCTACTTCAATCGTACCGCCCATATGCTCTAGTATATTTCGAACGATAGATAAGCCTAAACCTGTACCACCAGACGCTGTTGACCGGTCTTTGCTTACCCGGTAGAATCGCTCAAATATTCGTGGAAGGTCCTCTTGCGGTATGCCGATGCCATTATCTGAGATTTTAAATTGAATCATATTTTCCTGTTCAGAAATGGACACCTTAACAAAACCATAGGGATTATTATAGATAATGGCATTATGAATTAGGTTGGTAAGCACCTGTAAAACCCTGCCCCGATCTCCTCTAAAAGAAATATCTGATTGAGAGCCATCATCTTTGACTAAATCAATATGTTTATCTTGTGCCCGTCCACTTAGGTGTTGGAATACATCTTCTACAAGCTCGTCAGCCTCTAACAATTCACTAGTATGTTGCACTTGATCTTGTTCAATTTTAGCCAGATCTAAAATATCCTTAATTAAAGAACCGAGTCGATTGCTTTCTTTTTGCATAATTTTAACGAATTCCACTGCTGTATCGTGATCTTCAATGGCGCCATCTAATAAGGCTTCAGTAAACCCTTGTAAGGCAGTAACTGGTGTTTTTAGCTCATGAGAAGCATTAGAAATAAAATCGCTACGAACTTTTTCCAAATATCGAATACCAGTAATATCATAGATTAAAAGGATGATTTGTTCTGAATCATTTGGGTTCGTCAATTCTTCATTAGATTCAGCATCGAAATAAGCATCCATTTCCTCATAGCTTAAATGAATAATATTTACATCCAAGATAACTTCTCTTGGGTAGTATAAATAGATTTCTTCATTAATCTTCTCTTTTGTTTTAGAAGCTTGGTTTAACATCTGAATCAAACGGTAACTTTGTAATACTTCTTCAAATCGACGTCCCTCTATTTGCTCTTCTAAGCCCAGAATTTCATATATAGCTGGGTTAGCTAAACGTACGATATGGTCTTTGTCGACCATTACAACACCTAACATCATGGCATCCACTAATTTATTCATTCGTTGTGTTTGATTTGTAATTTGAAATTCTTGTAATGCTAGTTCATTGGATAAATCATTAATATTTTCACCAATATCATCAAATTCTTCAATGTCTACTGGTGTATATTTAATCGTATAATCATTATTCGCTATATGGTTTAATTGACGGTTAATAGCCAAAATAGGTAAGTGTATTCGGCGGTTAAAGTGTACAAAGAAGCCCACAAGTAAACTAACCGCACCAAGCCCCATCACCACGGCGATAAAGATAATATTTTCTTCGACTGGCCGATTTAGAGGGAAATTTCTTAATACCTGAATATATCCGAGTACATCACCTTTTGAGTTAGAAATCCGTTCAGAGTATGAGTAAATTATCGTATTTTTTTCTGTCTCTTCCTGCTTAAATCGATTATCCATATTATCTTCATAATCTCTAAATGCTAAATCATTTGATAGTTGCTCATTACCAACTGTGTATACACGGTTGCCATCTGCATCATAAATTAGGATTCGATCATGTAAATTTACCATAGGTTGGATAGTCCGTTTAACAGATTGAAATTCAACCGTATTGTCTGTTATGTCAATTGGTTCTAGCGACCTAAAACTTGGACGAATAGTTGAAACTACATTTATCAAAGTATTCTGTACTTCATCATTAACAGTATCTGAAACAAATCGGTTTACCGTAAAAGCAAATATTACACTATATAAAATAAACAACAGCGCAAACACTGTTGTTATACTTTGAATCAATTTTTGCATTAGTTAGGCACCTCAAATTTATAGCCAAAGCCACGAACTGTGATAATATACTCAGGTTTTTTGGTATCTAATTCGATTTTTTCACGTAAGTGGCTCACATGTACATCGACTATACGCGTTTCTCCGGCATAATCAAACCGCCATAATTTCTGTAATAATTGTTCACGTGATAGCGTACGATTCACACGGCGAGCCATATAAGTTAATAATTCAAACTCTTTAGGTGTCATTTCAATTGATTCACCACGCACGTATACAACATAATCATTTACATGGATTTCAATATCACCAGCTTTAATGATTTCAACATCTTCATCTTTAAAATTCCCTACCGAATCTTTCGTTAAGGTAATTTTGTGTTTAGCTTCAATGCCATTTTCTTCATTAACCGCAACTACAGGTGCTGCATACGATGCACGACGTAAGATTGCCTTCATACGTGCTAATACTTCACGAGGGCTAAATGGTTTTGTCATATAATCATCTGCGCCCAATTCTAATCCAATGATTTTTTCTAATTCATCATCTTTTGCAGTTAACATTAAAATAGGTGTATTTATCTTATTTTGGCGTAAGTTTTTACAAACGTCCATCCCATCCATTTTGGGTAGCATTAAATCAAGAATAATAAAGTCTAATTGATTATCCATCGCCAATTCTAATCCTGCTTGGCCATCTTCTGCTTGAATAACTTCGTAGCCTTCTTTTTCTAAACTATATTTCAATAATGTTAATATCGATTGCTCATCATCCACTATCAATACTTTTTTCATATATTTCCTCCACATACAACTTTGGGAAAGTGATTACACCCAAAATTAACCAACTACCCTAAGTCTTAGATACAAGCTATACTTCATTTATTATTATATACCGTTTAATTTGTAATTTAAATCCGCCGCGACACATTCGATCATCACTACGCTTCTTCGTCACTCAATTGCGCTTTTAAATATGCATCGATAAAACCATCTAAATCGCCATCCATCACCGCTTGCACATTAGCAGTTTCATGGTCAGTTCGGTGGTCTTTTACCATATTATATGGATGGAATACGTAAGAACGGATTTGTGAACCCCAGGCAATTTCTGATTTTTCACCACGAATTTCATCTAATTCTTTAGCATTCTTTTCAGCCAATAAATGCGCTAATTTAGCTTGTAACATCTTCATAGCCGTATCCCTATTTTGGAATTGAGACCTTTGACCTTGCGAAGCCACAACAATACCTGTCGGCACGTGAGTTAACCGGACTGCTGAAGATGTTTTATTGATATGCTGCCCTCCAGCACCTGATGCGCGGAATACGTCCATTTCAATATCTGATTCATCAATTTCAATTTCCGTATTTTGGTCTAACACTGGCATAATCTCCACTGAAGCAAAGGATGTATGCCGACGCTTATTAGAGTCAAATGGTGAAATACGCACCAAACGGTGGATACCATCTTCTGATTTTAAAAATCCATAAGCATTCAAACCTTTAATTTCTAGTGTCACAGATTTAATCCCAGCTTCATCGCCATTTTGGAAGTCTAGTGTGGTTACTTGATAGTCGTGTTGGTCTGCCCACCGTTGGTACATGCGAAGGAGCATAGAAGCCCAGTCTTGGGACTCAGTACCACCAGCACCTGGATGAATCTCTAATAAGGCATCGTTATGGTCATACTCGCCACTTAGTAAAATATTGCGCTCATAGGCGCTAATTTTAGCTTGAAAAGCTTGTATTCGATTAACTAATTCCTTAGATAAATCGGGATCTGGTTCTTCTTTAACCATTTCGTTTAAAAGTGTCAATTCTTCATATTCATCCGCTAGATTATTGAATTCATCATAGACCTTTTTCAAGGCGTTATTCGCATCAATTACTGATTGTGCTTTTTCTGAATCATCCCAGAAACCTGGTTGAACCATATCAGCTTCATACTCAGCTAAATCTGCTTCCATTTTCTCTAAGTCAAAGAGACCCCCTGAAGCTGTCAATTTGGCTTGCATTCTGTTCTAATAGGTGATTAATTTCATATTGTTCCATCTTATATCGCTCCTAATAAAAATACGGGACCAACATGCATGATGATGTTACTCGGTCAATGCC
>JAEZWY010000041.1 GCA_023442905.1 Bacillota bacterium
ACAGATAATATGAAAATAACACATTCTGGTGTTTCTAGAATGGTCATGTTAGACAGATATGCATTTAAAGATACAGAAAAAATAACGCTGGGTGTGGGGGATTTAGTTGTATTGACGATTAAAGAAGATCCTACTTATCCAACACGAGGCATCGGGCACATTGTAGCGATTGACTGGGATCGTAATGAAGCAAAAATTCAACTAGAAGAAAGTTATTGGGGACAAGTAGTGGATGAGTTGGTATCAGAGGAAGCACCTGGGCTTATTACACGTTCCCTTGATGCCATGGAAAAGCCACTTGAATTGTATTACGAACAAATTGCCAAACGAAATGCCAGGGGATTAGCTGAAGTTGAACCAACCGAAGAACTACAGGAAAAGTCTTTTGAGATTTTTCAAGAAGAATTATCAGCCATGAATATTGTCCCGGCTGGTCGCGTTTTATATGGTGCAGGGTCAAACACAGATGTCACTTATTTCAATTGCTACGTCATGCCTTACGTACCCGATTCTAGAGAGGGGATTGCTGATCATAGAGCCCAGGTCATGGAAATCATGTCTAGAGGTGGTGGCGTAGGGACGAATGGGTCAACGTTAAGACCGCGCCACACCCTAGCACGTGGCGTAAACGGCAAGTCTTCTGGCGCAGTTTCATGGCTAGATGATATTGCCAAATTGCCCCATTTAGTTGAACAGGGTGGGTCTCGGCGTGGTGCGCAGATGATTATGTTGGCCGATTGGCACCCGGATATTATCGAATTCATTATTTCAAAAATGCAAAATCCACGTATCCTTAGATATTTGATTGAAAATATTGATGACAAACAAATCCAAACTTTAGCTAAGGAGAAATTGTATTTTAAACCATTAACGCATAGCGAAGAGGCCATGTACCAGCAGATTGTGCATTATCAAAAAGCCTCTGATCAAGGTGGATTTGATAGTGAAACCATCAAAAAGGCTAAAGAGATGTTACGTGACGGTGGAACCTATGGGGTTAACCAAGAAGATTTTCTAACAGGTGCCAATATATCTGTCACCTTAACGGATGATTTTATGACAGCTGTTGAGGAGGACGACATATGGACCCTGAGATTTCCGGATGTTGAAAACTATTCAGCAGACCAAATGGCTATCTATAACGAGCAATGGCCAGAAGTGGGGGATATTAGAGAGTGGGCAGCACTTGGTCATGGGGTAAAAGAATACCGTCAAATTCCAGCCCGTAGCTTGTGGCAATTAATCACCATCTGTGCCACTTATTCAGCTGAACCGGGTATTTTCTATATTGATAATGCCAACCAACAAACCAATGCGACAGCATATGGTCAAAAAGTAGTCGCTACCAATCCTTGTGGTGAACAACCCTTAGCACCCTATTCTGTATGTAATTTGGCCGCTATCAACCTAGCCAATATGGCCGACAAAGATAGTCATACAGTTGATTTTCAAAAACTTAAGGATACCGTCAAAGTAGCCATCAGAATGCAAGATAATGTCATCGATGCAACACCCTATTTCCTTGAAGCGAATAGACTTCAAGCATTAGGCGAACGCCGAATTGGACTAGGCGTCATGGGACTGGCTGATTTACTCATTTACGCCAATGTCCGTTATGGATCAGTTGAAGCCCAAGAATTGACCGAACGCATCTTTTATACTATGGCCGTTACCGCCTATGAAACGTCTATTTCCTTAGCCCGGGAAAAAGGAACCTTTCCTTTCTTAGTTGGCGATACTGAAGAAGAAACAAGAGAACTACGACAACAATTCATCCATTCTGGCTACATGCAAAAAATGCCGGACCATATTCGCCAGGATATATTGGCTTACGGTATCCGTAATTCACACTTATTAACTGTTGCCCCTACTGGATCTACCGGGACTATGGTTGGCGTAGCAACAGGTTTAGAGCCTTACTATGCTTTCAAATACTACCGGTCAGGACGGTTAGGGAAGTTTATTGAAGTGGATGCAGCTATTGTAGAGGAATACTTAACAGCTCATCCAGATGCCGTTGTTGAAGAATTACCCGAATATTTTGTGTCTGCTATGGAATTGAGTCCTGAGGAACATGTGGATATGCAAACCACTATTCAAAAATGGGTCGATTCTTCCATTTCAAAAACGGTGAATGCGCCAAAAGGCTATTCAGTGAGCCAAGTAGCAGCCATTTATGGGCGATTGTATAAAGGTGGTGCCAAAGGTGGGACAGTCTATGTAGATGGGTCACGCGACTCACAAGTACTCACTTTAAAAGCAGAAGAGAATACGATAGAAAGTGAGATGCCAATAGAAGCAGAAACAGCAGATCGAGTTGTGGATGATAAAGATGAACTAAAGCAACTGATTCAACAAGCAGACCAAGAGCATATTCAACAAAGTGGGCATACCGATGATGTCGTATTTGGTTCAGACATCGGCGATACTTGTCCAATTTGTCGCCAAGGTATTGTGGAAGATTTAGGTGGCTGTAATACTTGTACCAATTGCCAAGCCCAATTACGTTGTGGCTTATAGTATAAATGGTCACTAGATTATTGAAAAAGAATAAGTAATCAAAAAAGCCCATCCGCAGCCGGATGGGCTTTCCATTTAGGTATGTCAATGTGCTTATTCAGCTGAAGATTCTGATTCGCTAGAACTTGCGTCAGAAGATTCAGAAGATTCAGTTGAAGACTCATCGCTTGATGTTTCCTCTTCTGAAGTTGATTCTTCGCTAGAAGATTCAGTTGATTCTGAAGATTCTTCACTTGTTGCAGCAGATTCGCTAGCAGCAGATTCACTTGCAGCTGCAGCAGACTCAGCTTCTGCATCCATAGACTCTTGCTCTTCATCTGTGATGATCACATCATCTAAAGCAGTCTTCAAGTCATCATCTTTAATATCAATGTTATGTGCTTTTAGAATGTCTGAAACAATACCAGCAACTAAGGTAGAATCTGTTAATTTATCAGCAGTAATAGATTCTTTTAATTGGTCTGTTTCTTCTTCTAAGGTACCTTTTTCAGGTTTTTCGTCCATCTTAATGATGTGGTAACCGAAGCTTGTTTCAACTGGTGTAGTTGTATATTCGCCTTCAGCTAATTCTTCAGCTGCAGCATAGAATGTTTCATCTAAACCAGAGTCAGCATTTACTTCACCTAGAGAACCACCATTTTCAGCAGATGCAGTATCAGTTGAGTTTTCTTTTGCTAATTCCGCAAAGTCTGCACCGTCCTCTAATTGTGCAATCAAGTCTTTTGCTGTTTCTTCATCTTCAACTAAGATATGTGAAACAGTGAAAGGTGCAGTGTACTCATCATAAGCTGTTTGAATTTCTTCATCGGTGATATCGACATATTTAGATACAGATTCACTCATTAACTTATAGTAGTATACTTGATGTTCATAGTCTTCACGGTCAGAGAAACCAGATGATGCTAAAACAGTATTGAAGGCATCTTCTCCACCATAATTAGCGATAAGGGTTTCAACTTCAGTTTTTGCTTCTTCGGTCAATTCTTTAGCACGATCTTCACCGACTTCATTAACAAAAACTTCTTCCATGATTAATTCTTGTAATACAGTATTACCGTATGTTGATTTTAATTCTGCTTGTAATTCTTCATTGGTCACTTCTACACCATCACCAGTTGCAACGGCGCTTGAACCATCACCTGAACCAGTTGAGCATGCTGCTAGGGCAACAGTACTTAATAAGGCAATTGAAGTAAGTTTGAATTTCTTACTAATCATCATTTTCTTGATTCACTCCTGTCAAATCTTCATAATACAAGTCTTAATATAGCATATCAAAAAAGCAATACACAATGATTCAGAAGATTAATCAAGAAAACTTCATATTTAATGCAAGATCAATCATTCGTATGCTCATCGTTAGAACGAATGTCAGCAGCAGATAAATCATTTTGTAATTTTGCCACTTGTTTTTGGATCTCAGAAATTTGTGGTGCAGTAGATTGATTGAAATCATTCAAAGCAAGGGTAATTTCATCGCGGGCAATTTTTGCTGAAGATAACCCTTGTTGGGCTAAATCTGTTACTGCATTTTGTGCTTGTGCGATCGAACCAGTTAAATCATTGGCTGCATAAGTGACATCATCAAAATAATTCTTTAAACGCTCTCTATTTTCTGTACCAGAATGAGGTGTTTTTAATAAGGCATAGCCCGCACCTGCAACAGCACCAAATAGGATACCAGTAATAAATTTTTTCATCATTATCCCTCGATTTGTTGGTTGATAGTCTTGGCAATATTATTTAAGTCTTCGTCTGAGTATGTGCCTTCTTCGGCTGGTTCCCATTTTAACCCGAAACCATCGTTTTCCCCGTTGTATCTAGGGATTAAGTGGACATGCGAGTGGAATACAGATTGATAAGCCATCTCACCGTTATTATTTAAAATATTTAATCCTTGCATATCTGGGTAGGCATCTTTTAGGGCATTCGCAATTAAAGGAATACGTTTAAAGACAGCGCCAGCATCGTTTGAAGAATAACCAAAGATGTCTTGAATGTGTTTCTTAGGTACTAGAAGGGTATGACCTTTTGTTACTTGGCTCATATCTAGGAAGGCCATGACTACTTCGTCTTCGTAGACCTTATTTGTTGGGATTTCACCGTTTGCAATTTTACAGAATATACAATTATCCATGAATAGTCCTCGCTTTCAATAATAGGCTAACTTTCGCCATGTTAATTCATCGCATTTACTTGTAAATAATGGTAAATTAAAGGCTATAATTATATTAATTTTAACATAAATGATGGGAAGGGAACAATTTCAGTGCTATGCTAGATTGGAATTGACTTATTCGACATTTAAAGACATAGCTAATTAAAAGGATGAATATAATGACATTAACAGTTAAAGGACTTACAGGAGGCTATTCAAGCCAACCTGTATTAAAAGATATTGATTTTAATATTCAGTCAGGTGAAATCGTGGGTCTTATCGGATTAAATGGTGCTGGTAAATCGACAATTATTAAGCATATTATTGGTTTGATGCGGGCAATGAAGGGTGAGATTTCAATTGATGGTCATCAATTAACAGATGATGTGGATGTGTATCGTCAAGCCTTCACCTATATTCCTGAGATGCCGGTATTATATGAAGCATTAACGCTAAGAGAGCATATTGAATTAACTGGGATGGCTTACGGATTAAGTAAGGAAGAGGCGCTAAAGAATGCTCAACCGTTACTAGAAACTTTCCGGTTGGATAAACGGCTAGATTGGTTACCTATTCATTTTTCAAAAGGGATGAAGCAAAAGGTAATGATTGTCTGTGCTTTCTTAGTAGATACCTCATTGTATGTAATAGATGAGCCATTTCTTGGGTTAGATCCGTTGGCTATTCATGATTTTATAGACCTACTAAAAGCGAAACGAGAAGATGGCGCTTCAGTATTAATGACTACGCATGTTTTGGCAACAGCCGAACAGTATTGCGACCGCTTCTTATTCTTAGCGGATGGTGAATTAGTAGCAGCAGGGACGCTAGATGAAATTCGCCAACAATATCAAATGCCAAAAGCAACGTTAGATGATTTGTATTTGCGTTTAGCAAAGGGGGCAAATGACCATGCGTCTGCTTGATACCTATCATAAGCGCCGAGAAGAGGGATATAATTTATTTTTAAAAAATGCGAAGTATATTTTTAATGACCACGCTGTGATTGTGCTTTTCTTTTTATTCGGAGCCTTAGCTTTTCAATACTCAAATTGGTTATCCACTTTATCTCAAGGTTTGGTCGGTATTTGGGTACATTTACTTTGGGCTTTAATCATGACAGTGGGCCTTCTCCTTACGGGAGTTGCTTCTCATATTATCGCTGCTGACTTAGTCTTTCTTCTACCAATGGAATCTAAATTTAATGAGTGGTTTCGGTCAGCTTTAAACCACTCGCTATTATTACCAAGTACAATAATTATTTTATTGGTGGCCGGGTCATACCCCTTATTGGTAGTGATGGCGGGATATTCAATTGTTGAATTGCTGGTGTTAGCAGTCATTCTTATTTGCTTTAAGACAGCGCATCTAAATATTATTCTTGAAAGTTGGCGCTATACGAATCAGCGTTTGATTCAGCTTCATAAAGTGATGCTTTATTTTGTGCTATTTATAACGGTACTTTTAGCTTCTTATGTTACGCCCTATCTTTGTTTAGGAATTGCCTTAGTATATTTGATTGTAGTTCATTTTACTGGTATTCAGCCTTTCTCAGAGGAAAAGAAGGGTTGGCATTGGGATAAACTTGTTTCCGTGGAACAAGACCGCCAGCAACAAATTAAACGCGGATTAGCCTTATTTGTAAATATGCCCCAAGCTGCTGTATCTAGCAAGCGTCGTAAGCATCTGGATGGATTGATTAAAATAATGAATCGTAGTGAGAATCCATACGCTTACCTATATAGTCGTGCTTTTTGGCGGGCAAGTGATTATTTCCCTTTATGGTCCCGCATGACTTTGATAGGGATCTTATATTTGATATTTGTTACTAATAATCACTGGTTGAATGTACTAGTGATATTACTGATTCAATACTTTAGTCATTTTCAAATTTTACCGATGGCTAAGAAAATGAACCAACATATCCTGTTACAGATCTATCCAATTAATCAAAGTTCACAACTTACTGGATTCAAACAAATGATGATGCAACCAATTTGTACGCAAATTGTATTATTTGTATTCACAAGCTTATTTACACATGACTGGATTTTTACTGGCACATTATTACTTTCTACCATTATACTCGGGCTATTCTTTGTTTATTTCTATCTAGCGCGCTTTATGCGTAAGAAAGAAAAAAAGGTTAGAATACGCTAAGTCTGTTGACTAAGTAAGGATTTCCAACTAAAATAACTAGTACTCAAGAAAAAAGGAGTAAGCATCTCAAAAGGGAGTCGCTGCTCACTTTTTTCATTTATACAGTTAAGTTTAATTACTTGGGCAAACGAGAGGAGGAATGGTTTTGGAATACAAATTTGATCGTGAGTGGATTCTTGAACCTATTGGAGGGGATACTGGTCAAGCTTATGTTGGCTATAATGATGCCAACGATGAACGTGTATTTTTAAAACGAAATTCTTCACCTTTATTAACGATCTTATCAATGGAAGGTTTTGCGCCCAAGTTGAAATGGACTAAGCGTGAAAGTAGTGGGGATATTATGACAGCCCAGGATTGGGTTTCTGGCAATGTCTTATCACATTTTGAAGTAGCGCAATTACCCGTTGTAAAATTGATGTATCGCTATCACCATTCAGATAATCTATACAATATGTTGATTAAAATTGATGGGGAAGTTTATGAACCAGACCGTTTTTTACAAGATTATCAAAATGATTTATCAGCAGAATTACGAAACCACCACTTATTAGCTAGTGTGGAGAATTGTTTGTGGGACACGCGTCATTTAGTTGAAGGTGTGCGCAAAACGGTATGTCATGGTGATTTAAACCGTCGTAATTTTATTCGAGCTGAGGATAACCAATTGTATCTAGTAGACTGGGAAATGGTTAAAATTGCTGACCCAATATTAGATATCAGCCAGTTATTGGTACAATATGTTGACTTTAAAAATTGGGATGCCTGGTTTGATTTATATGGTTTACGTATTACGTATGATATTTACCAGCGTATTGAATGGTACTCAATGTTGAATCTCTTAAATATGATCAAGAAAGATTATCGAGAGAACCGGATGATTGCCATGAACCATAAGATATTAAAATTAAAACATATCTATAATAACCGCTACCTACAACAAGTAGGAGAGATGTAACAAGTGTCAGTCAACTGAAAGAGACCGGGCCGTCCGGTCTTTTTTATTGGAATGAAATCATATTAGAAAAGTTTTTATTAGGAGGAAAATATGCGCGTAAGAAATAAGCCATGGGCAAAAGATGCTATGGCAGAACATAGAGAATATGTCATTTTAGAACCAGAAACGATGCAAGGAAAATGGCAAGCAGAATTTAACAATGACCAGCCTGTTTACTTAGAAGTGGGGACTGGAAAAGGACAATTTATTATTGAAATGGCACGTCGTCATCCAGACATTAATTTCATTGGTCTTGAACTACAAGATTCAGTTTTAGTGATGGCAATGGAGAAAGCTTTGGAAGGTGAATTACTTCCAAATCTACGCTTTATTTTAGGGAATGCCCTTGAACTATCTAATTATTTTGAAGAGGGAGAAGTTGCTAAGTTATTCTTAAATTTCTCTGATCCTTGGCCCAAAGCACGGCACGCTAAACGTCGTTTAACTTTTAAAACATTCTTAGACCAGTACAAACATGTATTGCAAACAGATGGATTCTTGCAATTTAAAACCGATAATCAAGGTTTATTTGAATATTCACTCACCTCAATGTCTCAATATGGGATGGATTTCTTAGAAATTTCATTAAACTTGCATGAGTCAGATATCGAGGGTAATGTACAAACAGAGTACGAAGAAAAATTCTCGGCCCGGGGTTTTAGAATCAACTATATGTTAGCAAAATTTAAATAAAAAGAGGTAGACAAAAGTCGCTTAGAATTGATGTATTGGGGTAAAATCCAAACAATTCTGACTTTATAGAGCAGCAATCAAAACGTAGTGATATAGGTATGCCAATACACTAGAAGAGGCCAGATATTATTACTATTATTAGATAGCAAAAGGGGATGTGATTCTTGTGTCACATCCCCTCATTTATTTATATGCGATTAACTTTATTCTATAATCAGATTTTATAACTTGTAAAAGTCTAAAAAGTTACCTGTTTTTGGATCAGCCATATATTCATATTGAACCAATTCATTGCCTTCGGTTCGTGAAATTCCGCCGTAGAAAACTTCTTGTTTTTGCCCAAAGCGTTCTGCTTCGATTGGTTGTAATTCAATCCATGAACCTTCGATGGTACCTGGGTCAGTGAATAAGGCTTTCGCTTTTTGTAAGACATCATTACCATCTACTTTTTTAGAATGGTCAGATACTAAAGCGCCTACAACACCACCGATAACTAGACCGCAACCAAATAGGAAGCCAGCTAATAGGATATCGTCACGTTTATTTTGTTGTTCGTATTGATTAGACATATAATCGCTCCTTTATTGTCTTAAGGTTGAATAAGTAAATCTATTTCGATAAGTGATTATGTATGTATTATAACAATCATGGCTGACAAAATATAGTTTGACCTACTAGGATAATAGGATGATGATAGTTTAGACTGGATGAATAGTATGGTTTGAGCTGTTTTATTAATATTTGCACTTTTATTACTATGAGTATATAATCTAGTAGAATATTATACGTTTTAATAGGACATTACCAGTCTAGTTGATGACTAGGCTTTTTTATTGGTTAATGTCGTAAGTTTTATTTAATTTTATGTTAAAAAGGATATATGAAGGAGATTTTAACGAGTATGTGGATTAGTATATATAATCGAGATGGCGTCGGTGACGTGATCATGTTTTCTAAAGGTACATTAGCAAGAGATCGTATTGCGACTTCAACTGTTGGAGATGTAACGCGTATCTATAATAATGAATCAAAAGAAACCATGGGTTATAACATTCAAAATATTTCTAAACTAATACCTATTGAAGGTAAGGGACGAGTACATTTAAGTCAAACGCAACTAGACTTAATCAACCAATCTCTTTATGAACAAGGTTTTGATACCATTCCTTTCAATGATAATCCACGTTTAGTTGTGGCTGAAGTATTAGAAGTGAAGGATTTAGAAGGTTCTGACCACTTGCATATCACCCAAACAAAAATTGGGCCGGATGAAGTTGTTCAAATCGTCTGTGGCGCAGCCAATGTCCGTGAAGGAATGTTTGTTGTGGCGGCCTTACCAGGTGCCGTAATGCCGAATGGACAGGTAATCTGGGAAGGTGAACTACGTGGCGTTTCTAGCTACGGTATGTTAACTTCTGCATTTGAATTAGGTGTTGACCCTGAACATCAACGAAAAGGTATCCTTGAAATTAAAAATGACGTGCCAGTTGGGACATCATTTGATAAAATTAATAGTGAGCATTTCGTTGAGGCCTAAAGAGATACTGAGTGATCTCACAGGTAAAAAATACATGTAAAGTGTTGGGGGTGAGTAGTTGCGTCAAGAGCATGACAAACTGAGACATTCTAAGGACAAATGGCAGCGATTTGAAGAGAAAACGAACAATCAGCTTGAGCATTTTGTGCCATTTTATCATAAGGAGAATGATTCTTTGTTACACGAGAAAAATGACAATCCAATTACTTTCCCCAACTACATGAATTGGTATAACCAAGGGGAAGACTCATCTTCTGGACGACAAATTCCGCCTAAAAAGGCACACCATTCGGAGAGAGAAGGTCAAGACCATCAACAGATGGCATACTATCGAGCCGAGCAAGATCACGGTCAGCGTTACCAACCCTCATATGGGCATTTTAACTATGCCCGTCATGATGCTTCAAAAATGATACCAGCTAATGATTTAGCTGATCAAGAAGTATTTAAGGCAGCAAATGTTGATGACAAGCGACAACAAAAGTTAGACCGGTTACGGCAAGAGCTGCAGGAGTATCAGGATTATCAGTTCCGTAGACCTTTTCAACCTAGTGATTTACCGTCAAATTGGACGAGTAGCCGTCAAGATGCTAAAACTGCCCGATCGAAGGGGAGAAGCCATTTTCACTTTGAAGAAGCTATTTCTGAACCTAAAGGATTTCAGGAGAAACGGCAAACAATGCCGGTTTCGGAAGCATCAACTGAAAGAAGATCTGTGCCTAAACGTGGGCATTTAAACCGAGGATTGCAAAGTATTATGGCAGATGAACCAGGGGTTAGCTTTCACCAGCTAGGAAAGCAAGCTAAGTCAGGACATTATTCCTATTTTCCAGGCAAAGATAAGTCGGAAAATACCCCATATTTAAGAAATAAACAAGCAAAGTCTAATCGAGGAAATGGAGATTTAAACGAGAATGAATAAAGAATTAACGTATCACTTCACTGGGATTAAGGGGTCAGGTATGAGTGCCTTAGCCTTAATCTTGCACAATATGGGCTACAAAGTTCAAGGTTCTGATCAAGAAACTTATTTCTTTACCCAACGTGGTTTAGAAAAAGCAGGAATTGAATTATTACCTTTTAATGCTGACAATATCCAACCAGGGATGTTTGTGATTTGCGGTAATGCTTTTGGTGATGACCATCCTGAAGTTGTCCGTGCTAAAGAACTAGGTCTTGATGTGATGCGTTATCATTTCTTCCTTGGAGAATTGATCAAAGATTATACGAGTGTGGCGATTACGGGTTCTCACGGTAAAACATCTACTACTGGTTTGATGGCACACGTGATGCGTGGTTTACAACCTACAAATTTCTTAATCGGTGATGGTACTGGTGCAGGGCAAGAAGACGCTGAATACTTCGTACTAGAAGCAGATGAGTACCGTAAACATTTCTTAGCCTACTATCCAGATTACGCAATCTTTACGAATATTGATTTTGATCATCCAGACTATTATGAAAATATTGATCAAGTATTCGCAGCCAATACTACTTTTGCTCACCAAGTGAAGAAAAAGGTAATTGCTTATGGCGGTGATGCTTACCTTCGCCAATTTGCAGATCAATCTGACTTAGATGTTTGGTATTACGGTCTTGAAGGTGGCGATAACCATATCGTTGCTTCTAATGTTGATTTAGCAACTGATGGTTCTCATTTTGATGTGCATGTGATGGGTGAATATTATGGTCATTTCGATATTCCAACTTTTGGTGAACATAATGTGATGAATGCTTTATCAGTGATTGGTTTTTGCTATTTTGAAAACTTCCCAGCTGATCGTGTTGCTGAAGAACTACGGACTTTTGGTGGTGTAAAACGTCGTTTCTCAGAAAAGAAAATCGGTGACATGACTTTAATTGATGATTATGCACACCATCCGTCAGAAATTAAAGCGACTATTAATGCTGCTCGTCAAAAATATCCAAATAAAAAAATTATCTCTGTTTTCCAACCACATACATTTAGTCGTACAATTGCGCTAATGGATGAATTTGCGGGTGCCTTGGACTTGTCAGATGATGTTTATTTATGTGAAATTTTTGCGTCTGCACGTGAGAAAGATAATAAACAAGTATCTGTTACGGACTTAGCAAATAAAGTGACTAAACCTGTTGAAGTATTACCATTGGAGAACGTATCGCCGTTATTAGACTATGACGATGCTGTAATGATCTTTATGGGTGCTGGCGATATCATGAAATTTGCTTATGCATACGAAGATTTATTGGCAGATAGTCAATCAACAATTCACTAAAATAAAATAATTAGAAAGGTCGGCTTTGTGCTGGCCTTTTTGCAAATTGGTTGGGATTATATAAGGTGGTGGGAAGAAAAATGGTTTATCGAAAAATTTTGCAATTCGATCAAGAAGAACGATTCCAAGATGGTTTAGCGAATGAGGTCAACGCCTTAACCTGGTTACATTATGAAAATCCTGATAAAGCAGAAGTCAGAAAAGTGCTAGAAGACTATCATTTACCTGTTCATTTTGGCGAATATGTTTATGACCAGTTTGAAACTTCTTGGATTGAGTATTACCATAATGAAGCGGGCGAGTTATATACCTATATCATTATCCAGTATCCATACGGTCATGAAGTGATTAGAGAAAATACTTATCATACAGCACCATTAGTGATTGTAATGGGGACAGATATCGTGATTACGTTTATGAACCATACCAATATGCCTTTTATGTTGGATATTCAACGGTTAGATTTTCCTTCTGATTTCCCATTAACTTCTTCATATGCCTTTGTGATGTATATGTTTTATGAAGTAGCTCAAGCACATATTGATGCGGTTACTAACATGCATGGGTTAATCAAACAAGCCGAGGAAGAAGCACGTCACTCTACTAAAAACAATGTGTCATATGCCTTAATTAATGTAAACAAAGGGCTAGTGTACCTTTCTACTGCTGTTCATAATAATGCGAAAACCTTGGATAAAATAAATCAGTATTTTACCCGTATCGAAAAGGATACCCGCTATCACGAACGGGTATTAAATAGAGTACAAATAGAAATGAACCAAGCTGAAACAATGATTGAAAATGATATGTTAGTGGTTAATAAATTAAATGATATGTTATCAAATGTCATTTCAAACAATCTAAATGATGTCATGAAACGATTAACTGTCATTACGATTATTATGACGGTACCAACTATTACAGCAGGCCTTTGGGGAATGAATGTGGCACTCCCGTTGGAGAATAATATTCATGGTTTTTCAATCATTCTAGTAGGCTCAATTATTTTATCAGTGATTATTTACTGGATTATTGAAAGAATGAATTTGTTTAAATGATATGAGATATTGTAAATTTTTTGAAAAGTACAGGTTTACCTACCGCGTTATCACTAAATTATGCTAATATGAAGACAGTATAATCAAGGAGGCTATTATGGCTAAACAAAAGATTAAAAAAGCAGTAATTCCAGCTGGTGGTTTAGGGACTCGTTTCTTGCCGGCTACTAAGGCAATGGCGAAAGAAATTATCCCGATTTTGGATAAACCTTCTATTCAATTTATTGTAGAAGAAGCTATTGAAAGTGGTATTGAAGAGATTTTAATCATTACTGGACGTAACAAACGTTCAGTCGAAGACCATTTTGATGCAAACTTCGATTTAGAAGATAACTTGAAACAGAAACATAAAGATAAATTATTGAAAATGGTTGAGGATACTTCATTATTGAATATCCAATTCAAACGTCAACACTATCCAAAAGGACTAGGAGATGCTATTTTCCAAGCTAAATCGTTTGTTGGTGATGAACCATTCTTATTACTTTTGGGTGACGATATCACGGTTAGTGCAGAGGGAGAACGACCTTTATCTAAACAAATGATTGAATGCTATCAAGAACATCTAGAAGATGACAATATATTAGTGGCAGGAGCAACTGTTCCAGCTAAAGAAGCATCTTCATATGGGGTTATGACAACTTCTGGTAATGGTGAAGCAGGCATTTACAATATTGATAAGTTTGAAGAGAAGCCACAAAATGAAACAGAAGAAAAATTAGCGGCAGTGGGTCGCTATATCTTAACTCCTGAGATTTTTGATGCTATTGAAGCTATACCAGAGAACGCATTTTCCGGTGAAATAGAATTAACAGATGCAATCAACTACCTTGCAAAAGAAGATAACTTAAAAGCTTATGACTATCAAGGTGAATGGTATGAAGTTGGGGAAC
>JAEZWY010000090.1 GCA_023442905.1 Bacillota bacterium
AGTCTTCTTCACTTGGCAATACTTCGTTTAAGGCGCGGTAACCTAAAGCACCGTGACCAATTTCACGACGACCAGGTGAACCGTAACGGCCGGTTGAACCTACTGAGTATTGAGGGAAGTTGTAGTGGTGCATGAAACGTTGCGTAACGTCACCTGATAAACCATCAATACGTTGTTCTTCAGACAAGGGTGCTAATGTCGCTACTGACAAGGCTTGAGTTTGTCCACGAGTGAATAAACCAGAACCGTGTGTACGTGGTAATAAGCCAACTTCTGAAGCCAATGGACGGATTTCGTCAATTTTACGACCATCAGGACGAACTTTATCGTCAGTAATTAAACGACGGACTTCTTTATATTCTAATTGGTGAGCGATTTGGCGCACTTGGTCCATTAATTTCGCAACATCTTCATGTTCTGCATATAATTCGCTGTAGTGGTCGATAATCGCTGCTTTAACCGCTTCGATATTTTCTTCACGTTCCAACTTGTCAAAAGTTTGGATAGCGTCAACCATTTGTTGGTTGTATTGTGCTGTTACTTCAGCAACCAACACATTGTCCGGTGTATTTAATTGGACATCCATTTTCTCTTGACCAACTTTTTCACGGATTTCGTCTTGGAAGTAGCATAATTCACGGATTGATGTGTGACCAAACATTAAGGCTTCAAGCATTTCTGTTTCAGATAATTCTGCAGCTGAAGACTCTACCATGTTGATGGCATCTTTAGAACCAGCAACAATTAACTCTAAATCAGATTGTGCTTGCTGTTCTACAGTTGGGTTAATCACCAAATCACCATTTACACGACCAACATTTACTCCTGCAATGGGGCCGTCAAAAGGGATATCTGAGATTGTTAAGGCTGCTGATGAACCAAACATTGCGGCCATTTCTGGTGAACAGTCTGGGTCTACTGATAAAACAGTATTAATCACTTGCACTTCATTGGTAAACCCTTCGTCAAACATCGGACGGATAGGACGGTCAATCAAACGTGCTGTTAATGTTGCATGTTCGCTTGGGCGACCTTCACGTTTAATGTAACCACCAGGAATTTTACCTACTGAGTACATTTTTTCTTCATAGTTTACTTGTAATGGGAAGAAGTCTTGCCCTGGCTTAGCTTCTTTTGCCCCTACAACGGCAGTTAATACAACAGTATCTCCGTAACGAACCAATACCGCTGCATTGGCTTGTTTAGCTACCTGACCGTATTCGATCGATAATGGGCGGCCGGCCCAATTCATTTTAAACACTTGCTTTTCTTCCATGTTCTAACATGCTCCTTTATTTGCATACTGCCAACAAGTTTGCTACTAAACAAATTTCTAAGATCAAGACTTGATACTCACAAATTTGCATAGTAGTGAACAACTGTTGGCGCTTTTATTCCATACTAGTTTATTTTCCTATAAAAAGGGTTAAAAATCAACAAAAGCGAGACACAAAAGTATCCCGCTTTAAGATCATATTTATAAGAATTAACGACGTAAGCCTAATGCTTTGATTAATTCACGGTAACGTTGAACATCTTTGTTACGTAAGTAAGCTAACAAGTTACGACGGTGACCAACTTTTTTCATTAAACCACGGTAAGAATGGTGGTCTTTTTTGTGTGTACGTGCATGTTCGTTAAGAGAGTTGATATCTTCAGTTAAGATAGCGATTTGTACCTCTGGGCTACCAGTATCTCCTTCGTGACGTGCAAATTGTTGGATTAATTCGTTTTTACGTTCTTTTGAAATTGCCATGTGACAACACCTCTTTCATAATATTCGCCGTAAACTGCGACAAGCGTTGGTGATTCAACTCGCGAAGTAAACGGTCATCTGACATTATACACATAATCAACTTGTAATGCAAATGGATTCTCCAAAAAATCATCAGCCTTTATTCCCTTGCGAAATGTTCATACAATATATACAATAAAGCTTAATATCGACATGGAGGCAAGCAATGAAAAAAGATCCAATTCAACCTTATTTAATAGCATCCGCCATCACCGCAATACCCTTTATTTTAATCTGTTTAACAGCAATGATTGACGTTGATTTTTTGACAGTAATCGACCAAAATATTGGCCAACATCTCTATCAATGGGGTCCAGCGCCTTTTACAATATTTGTACAATCTTTCACCCTCATTGGTAATGCCCAAGGAATCATTCCTCTCACGTTGATTATTGCTGGTATTTTCTACTATATTAGTCGAAAATGGCAAATATTACTGTGGATAGTTTTCACTATTCTAGTTGGCGCTGGCCCTGTTGTTGCGCTAATCAAAAATATTATTCAAAGGGCGCGCCCTTCCTACGTGCCGCACCTTGTTGACCAAGGAGGCTACTCCTTCCCTTCTGGACATGCAACTGGTGCAGTACTAGCATGGGGAACCCTAGCTTTCTTATCTTGGTATTATTTTAAAGATAAGTATCCAAAGATGATGCCCTACTTAATTGGCTTTACCATCTTCATGGTGGTTGCCATCAGTGCATCTCGCTTATACCTTGGCGTCCACTATCTATCTGATATTATCGCCGGTTGGTCTATAGGCGCTACTTGGTTAATCCTTTGCTTGAATTACTTTAACCTTTTTATAGCAGATAAAATAGCATTGGAAGATGAAGTAAAGGATAATAACTTAAAAGAAAAATAGTCAAAGAAAAAGGCACCGCCGACAAAGCGATGCCTTTTTTGTTATTAAAAATCTTCTGAAATATCGAACGCAAGCTACTCTTACTTTATAGTTAAGATAAGTAATAGCTATTTCTTCATTTCTGCTTTTAATTCCATAATAATGTCACGCAATTCAGCCGCTTTTTCGAAGTTTAAGTCCTTGGCAGCTTGTTTCATTTCTAATTCTACATTGCGTAAAGCTTGTTCGCGGTCATCACGTTTTAGTGCCCGTAATTGTTCAGTTAATGAATTACTCATTTCTTCAGAGTTAACGTGGGTAATACGGATGGCATCCCGAATTTCTTTCTTGATGGTTTGCGGTACAATGCCATGTTCCTTATTGTAGGCTTGTTGGATACCACGACGACGAGCTGTTTCATCTATCGCCCGGCGCATTGAATCGGTGATGCCATCAGCATACATAATCACATGCCCATTTTGATTGCGGGCTGCCCGCCCAATGGTCTGGATAAGTGACCGTTCATTACGCAAGAAGCCTTCTTTGTCTGCATCTAATATCGTGACTAAGGATACTTCAGGTACATCTATTCCCTCACGCAGCAAGTTAATCCCAATCAAGACATCGAATACGCCTAGACGTAAGTCACGAATAATTTCCGTACGCTCTAACGTTTTGATATCTGAATGCAGGTATTTTACTTTAATCCCTACTTCTTCCAAGTAGTCAGTCAGGTCTTCTGCCATTCTTTTCGTTAAAGTAGTGATAAATACCCGCTCTTCTCGTTCAATCCGGTCATTAATCTCACTAATAATGTCATCAATTTGACCTTCAATTGGACGAACTTCCACAGTGGGATCAAGTAAGCCTGTAGGTCGAATAATTTGTTCTACAATATCATCTTCGCCAGATTTCTCTACTTCATAATCCGCTGGTGTTGCCGATACATATAGGGTCTGGTTTAATTTTTCTTCAAACTCTTCTAATTTTAATGGTCGGTTATCTAAAGCTGAAGGTAAACGGAAACCGTGATCAATTAAGACTTGTTTTCTGGCCTTATCTCCGTTGTACATACCGCGCACCTGTGGCATTGTCATATGTGACTCATCCACCATTAATAAGAAATCTTCCGGGAAGAAGTCTAACAAGGTATAAGGTGCTTCCCCAGGTTTACGACCATCCATATGGCGAGAATAGTTCTCAATCCCGTTACAATAACCCATCTCAAGGAGCATTTCGATGTCATAGCGGGTACGTTGTTCTAATCGCTGGGCTTCAAGCAACTTCCCCTCATCATTCAACTCTTTCAAACGATCTTCCAACTCAGCTTCAATCGATCTGACTGATTTTTCCACTTGTTCATGGTCCACCACAAAGTGAGTCGCTGGATAAATAGGAAAATGTTCTACTTCAGACCGGACTTCACCCGTTAAAGCATCCACTTCACGAATGCGGTCAATTTCGTCACCAAAAAACTCCACCCGAATCGATGAAGAATCATGAGATGATAAGAAAACATCCACAATATCCCCGCGCACACGGAAAGTCCCACGCTGGAAGTCGATATCATTTCGTTCATATTGATTTTCAACTAAGCGACGCATAAAGGCATCACGAGATAATTCCTGTCCTTGTCTAACAGAAATCACGTGGTCACGGTATTCAGCTGGGTTTACCAACCCATAAATACAAGAAACAGAAGCCACCACAATCGTATCTCGTCGTTCCAAAATAGAAGACGTCGCCGAATGACGCAACTTATCAATCTCATCATTAACTGAAGCAGATTTTTCAATATAGGAGTCGCTCGACGGCACATAAGCTTCTGGCTGGTAGTAGTCATAGTAAGACACAAAATATTCCACCGCATTATTCGGGAAGAACTCTTTTAATTCCCCATATAATTGCCCAGCAAGTGTCTTATTATGCGCTAATACTAAAGTCGGTCGGTTGGTTTGCGCAATCACATTTGCCATGGTAAAAGTCTTCCCAGTCCCCGTACCACCTAATAAAACTTGCGCCTTATCGCCAGCCTCCACTTGTTCCACAATTCTTCTGATGGCTTCCGGTTGGTCCCCACTCGGTTCATATTCCGAAACTAAATCAAATTGGTCTATCATCATGAACCTCTCTTCCTTTTTAAAAAACACAATTACATACCCTAATATTATACCATCTAAGTGATTAAAGCTGAAACCTTACCACTTGGAAAAAGGGGGTTCCCGACTTGGCTAACCCCCTTATGCATAAGAGTATTCAAAACAAAGATTGCAGTTCTTGGTGATAGCCAACTTTAACTGTATTTTTATAGACAAGTCACCTCTTTACTCACTACAGTAAATTTACCTTGACTTATCCCTTATTATTTCTGTATAATATTGTCTGTTAGTGACAAGTTCACTTTTATAATTTGATAGGAAAGTGGGTGTTTTTAATGCCAAATATTGAATCAGCAATCAAACGTGCTCGTCAAAACGAAACTGCTAATGCTCGTAACAGTGCGAAAATCGCTTCTGTACGTACAGCTGTTAAACGCTTTGAACAAGCTGTTGCAGAAAACGCAGACAACAAAGACGAATTATTACGTAACGCTTCTAAAATGTTAGATCAAGCTGCTAGCAAAGGATTAATCCACGCTAACAAAGCTGCTCGTGAAAAAGCTCGCTTAGCTAAAAAAGCATAATCGAACTTGGTAAATGGTGTTACCAAAACCGATCATTATAAAAAGCAGGAAAATGACGTACGCATTTTCCTGCTTTTTTCTTATCTTCTTTTACTTAACTAGCCGCTCTACCAGAACAGAAATCTAAAATAAACCACTCAATCCCCAGATTTTGGTCTACTTTCCCTTGTTTAATATCAAAGTCTAATTCAACCAACTTCATATAACCTACCATCAATAAATCGGGTGAGTAAGGGTTGATCGCCTGCCCAGCCATCTTAATCCGGTAAGGATGTACACCAATTGTTTGTGCCATTGATCCCTGGTCATAGCCAGCTTTCTTCAATTGAATAATTTGCGTATACAAGCGGAAGTTAGACTGGAGTAAACCAAGAATGGCGATGGGTTGGTTCTTCTGTGCGATTAGTTCGCGGTATAACCTTAAAGCAGCGGCTGAATCTTGCCGCATAATATGGTCCGTCAGATGGAAGATATTGTCATCCAATGACGGTGTCACCAACAAGTCTACATCTCGCTGGTTGATCCTTTTCTCATCCCCTACATATAAAATCAACTTGTCCATCTCACGAATGGACTGGGTAAGCTGGTAATTAGTCCGTTTCAAGAATAGGGCCATGGCTTCTCTGGTCATATCGACGCCTTCTGAAGCCACGTACCGCTGCATATAGTCCTTCACTTGAGGTTCGGCCATGACAGAGGTATCCACAAATGTGGCCTTCTTCTTGAGTTGTTTCACAATTTTCTTCCGGCCATCTAAGGATTCGTAATCAGCCACAATGACTAAAACCACATCATCAGCTGGATTGTCCAGGTATTCAAGTAAGGACGCGTCATCCTGCTTAATGGCGTTCTTCTTCTGTGACCCCGTTAAAAAAGCTGGTTGCCGCATTAAAATCAATCTTGGTTCATTGAAAAATGAAATGGTGTTGGCTTCAACCATCACGTCCGCCAAGCTATCTTCTTCCATATCAAAAGACATATAATTCATGGCATTAGCTTCTTCTTGTAAATACTGGCTTTCAATTGCCGTTAGAAACCGGTTGATTAAGTAGGTTTCAGGCCCTTGTAGTACATATATAGGGTCAATTTGCCCGTTATTCAGCGCCTGTATTGCCTTTTGTAATTCCATAACCTACCTCCTAATTTGATTGCACACTGTCTATTTTAGCGGATTTGGGCCAATAAATATAGTGGACAGCACCCATTGTATCCGTCCGGTATATTTTTGTTTGATTGGCTTCTAAATCAGCCACCACCCGGTCAGCTGGATGGCCATACCGATTGTCCTTACCCACTGAAATCCAAGCAATTTTTGGATCCATTCGTTGAATAAAGCTTACTGGACTTGAATGATCTGATCCATGGTGGGCAACCTTTAAAATATCCACTGGAATAGTTGGTAAAGCGTCCTCTGCAGCCCCCTCAATATCTCCTGTAAATAGAAAGTCATGAAGTCCTATTCTACCATATAAGACTAAAGAATCCGCATTTTCTCCTGCACCTGATTTAACCGGTGCTAAAACCTGTAAATTGTTTTTTTGGTCAAGGACCACCTGGTCTCCAGATTTGAGCCAGATAATCTTCATTTTAGGATTTTTCCCCGCCTCGATTGCTTCCTGCAAGCTAGTTAAGGATTCTGTGTCCGCATCCATTCCGATTGGTAAATATAAGGTTTCGATTTTAAAGACCTTGGCAATTTCACCAAATGATCCGATATGGTCAAAGTCTCCGTGAGTTAAAAATACCCCATCGATTGTCCTTGTCCCCGCTGCTTTAAGCGCTGGAATAATTTGCCTTTCAGCGACACTTTCACTGTCTCGTAATTGCCATGATTTGGATGGATCTTGGTCAGCTAAAAGTGTAGTGAAGTTGATTTTCCCCGCTAAATCGATTAAATAGACCTTTCTTTGGTAAGGCATTTCTAGGAAAAAGGTATCCCCCTGCCCAATCGCCAGCATGGCTACTTGCCCGTATCTATGTAAATAAGGGTTCAAATAAAGTAAAACTAAGCTAAGCGCTAGTAGTCCGTACAAGCTTTCAGTGACTTTCGCTTTTGAAAGATTCGCTAGATACATGAGTAAAGTGACCACAAAAAATACCAAGACAGCAATTTGTGGCCTTCCCGTCACCCATTGAAACCAAGTCCATTTTTCAGCGAAAAGAGCTAGCATTTCTATCCCCTGAATCAAATAAGCCAGTCCAGCTTGTAGCCATGTAAAGTAGGCTCCCAGTCCTACAATTTGAATGAGTAAAATCAGTAATAAACCGGGAAATAAAAAGCTGGCAAATAGCCAAGAATAACCATAGTTTAAAATGAGGGATACCCAAGAGAATTCAAAGTAGGTCATGGTTAAAAAGGGAATCGTAACTAAACTGCAGATAAAGCTTTGCCATAGTTCTATCTGTAAGCTATGACTACATTTAGCTTGGATATATTTTCCGGTAAATAAAATGGTATAAGATAAAGCATAGGTCAATTGAAAGGACAGGGTAAAAATGATTCTAGGGTCTACCAGTAGTAATAAAATCATAGACCATGATGTCCCTATCAAAGATGACGTCTGCTGGCCACGCTTCTTTTGGTAGCTATTATAGGTGTACGCTACAAAAGATCGAATCATGCCATAAGGCCAGCCAAGAAAGATTGTATAAACAAGTAGTACTAATATGGCGAAGTAATCAAATGCTTCTACTGTGATGCCTAATCGAAGAAGGATTTTCTTAAAAAAGGTCAAGAAATATTGAACATGAAAGCCAGAAATAGAGAATAAATGAATCAACCCAATCGCTTGATAAGCTTCTAAAACTTCTCCTTCAAGCGCATCCATCTCGTTAAAAAAGAGCGATAAGGTATAAGCTGAAACGGTTGGATTAGCCAAATTACCTATCCAATTGATTACAGCTTGCCTTTGGTTTGCCAACCAATATTGGTTGCTATTCAATTTACTTTTAATGGTGATATTATCAGCTGACATAACCCAATAAATATTTTGCCTTGCTAAATATGCCCGATAATTGAATAGGTAAAAATTTTGGTTTTCATCCGCTTCTTCTAAAGTACCTGATACGGTTACTTGAAAAGATTGGTTCAAGGCTAGCCAGGCTTTTTGGTCTGATTCTTCTTCAATGGTGTAGAAGACTTGAACCTTTTCCTTTTGCCCAGCAATTTGGGTTCCTCCTTGAAAAGACAACAAATTACCAGATACTTTTACATCAGTAATAGCAACATCCATTATCAGCTCAGTTTCTGTACCAGATAAATGACTTTCACGATTATTTTCTAGATACAGAAAATAGCCAGCCATTAAACAATGAATAACCACCACTTGTAGGCAGAATTTCCCCTCTTTCAAACTCAGTATTCTAAGGAAAAATAAGCCGTATAAAATCCAAGCCCAAGGATGGTTACTTAAGGTTAAAACAGCTAGCAAAAGGACACCTAGGCTGTGCAAGACCAATTTATATTGCATATTAATTTACCGTGATAAAGGGTTTTAACTTCTCCATCGTTTTGTCTCCGATACCTGAAACCTGGTCGAGGTCATCAATAGAAGCAAAAGGACCATTTGCTTCCCGGTAATGAATAATATCTAAAGCCCGCTTCTCGCCAATCCCAGATAAAGTTTGAAGGGTCGTAGCATCTGCTGTATTGATATTTACTAGTTCACTTTCGGTTGTTTCTTGACCAGATGCACTTGTTTCTGTAATTTGACTATCAGCAATTAAGGCTTCCGTTGAGCTAGTCATTTCTTCACCACTTTTGGGTATATAAATAACCATTTGATCAGTCACCAACTGAGCTAAATTAACCTGACTTTGGTCTGCCTCTTTGGTTAAACCACCCGCCATTTCAACCGCATCATGTACCCGCATACCAGGTTTAACCGGAACCACCTGGGGTGTGTTGATTGCCCCTTTAATATCTACATACCAAGTTTCGCTAGTGGATGTACTAGTAGTTTCTATTGTTTCTTCGCTTATTTGACTAGACACGACCACACTATTTTCAATAGTTGAACCTTCTTCAATTAAATCTATTTCTTGATCACTTTCTATTGCTTGGTCAGCTTCACTTTCTAAGAACATAGCATTGGCATCTACTTGATTACTTACGAATAGTTGACTAGTGCCATAAAAGATTAATCCAAGCATGGTTAAGAGGACGACAAAAATACCCAACAAATATGGCTTATATAAAAACCATACCTGTTGGATATTCTTTTCATTTATGTCTACTTTAAATTGTTGTAGCCAATTCTTTAATCGATCCATTGTAATCACCTCACCTATTTTATACGTTAAAATAGGTTAAAGGCGTCTGGCTATTTTCCAAATTTCACTAGGAATTTAACCATTGAGTTCAGCATACTTCGCCTTAATGGCTTTATCAACATTAGCTGGTACAACACCAGAAATATCCCCATTAAACTTCGCAACTTCCTTAATAATGGAGCTTGAAACAAAACGATATTTCTCACTCGATAACAATAAAACTGTTTCGATATCAGGTGCTTGGTATTTGTTCATTAAAGCAATATTCGTTTCTTGCTCAAAATCGCTGGCATTCCGTAATCCGCGAATTAAAATACCACAATCTAATTCACGGGCAAAATTTACTGTTAAGCCTGATTTTAAGTAAGTTACTTCTACATTATCCAAGTGTTTCGTTGCTTCTTGAGCAAGAGCTAATTTCTCTTCACCCGTAAATAAGGACGTCTTCGTCGTATTGGTTGCTACCGCAACATAGACATAATCAAACATCTTAGCAGCGCGTTCAATCATATCTACGTGGCCCATTGTTAGAGGGTCAAAAGACCCTGCATACAAGGCTCTTCCTTTAGTTGTCATCTAATCTTCCTCCATTCGATATACTAGAATTCTCGTAATGCCGTAAGTGACATCTTTGATTTGTTTAAGTGGTCCAAAAGCTTCAGGTAAGGTATCTCGCTTATCTAATTCACAAATTAACCGAGCATCAGAGGCTAACCAATTATCTGTTAGGAAACTGTTGATGACATCTTCTAATTGTTGCCCTTTATACGGAGGGTCTAAAAAGACCAAATCGAATTGTAGGTCTTTATCTTCATGTCGTAACTGTTGTAGCGCTTTTCGGTTGTCGCCACCTTTTAAAACATATTGGTCTTCAATGCGAACTGCTGCAACATTTTCTTTAATAGTTGCTTGGGCCTGGCGGTTCTTTTCAAAGCCGTAAACCACTGCCGCACCTCTAGAAATAGCCTCAATTCCTAATGCGCCTGAGCCTGCATAAAAGTCTAAAACCCTAGTATCTTCATCAAAATAAGGTCCGATAATATTAAATAAGGATTCCTTGATTTTATCTGTTGTCGGCCGGGTATTATCCCCTGGTACTGCCTTTAAACGATGTTTCCCAAATTTTCCAGCTATGACGCGCATAGACTTGTCACCCCACGATTTAAAATTTGTTTATATTTTACCATATCAAGGACGCCCTACCTAGAAGTGACCCTTTGAAAAAAGGATCTCCAAGATTAAGCTGAGCATTTTTCTGATTCGAAGCACATAAAAAAAGAACGCCACGCTTAAGCACCTGACGTCCTTTTCCAATCAATATTTAAAAGTTTCTACACCATATAACCTAGGAAATACGGTAATTGCTGGCGCCACCAGATCCAGTCATGCGATACGTCTGGTCCCCATTCTGCGAACCAGGCTGGGATATTCTTATTCTCAAAAGCTTCACGCAACTTGTAGTAACCGGGCAGACCGTCTGCCTCCCAGTCACCTAAACCGGTACAAACGATGATATCTGCTTGGCGCAAGTGGTCGATAAACCATGGATCGTTTAAGGTCCAAATATAGTCCACTGGAGAGTTATAGTAAACGGCTAGGTCACCGCCGAAGTCACCACCGAAGTAACGGGCGTCGTAAACACCTGATAAGGCAAGGGTTTTATTAAAGACATCCGGATGCTTCAATTGAAAATTCAGGGCATGGTAAGCACCCATTGAGCAACCTGTTGTCATCATTGGGTCAAACCAACCTGTATAGTGCTTGATGAATGGGATAGCTTCATCAATAACATAACGTTCGTAGGCATTGTGGGCTTCAGCGCGGTCATGTTGGGACTTGCCCTTGTGTAACCAAGATTCTTGATCATGGGATGATAAGGTGAAGAATTGGACTTTTCCTTCTTCGATAAAATAATGTGCGGCCTCGATCATGCCGAAGTCCGCACATTCATCTTTAGAACCACCAGATGACGGGAATACCACTACCGGAATACCTGCGTGCCCGTAGCGATTTAAGTACATTTCTTGATTTAAGTGACCTGAATAATGGTGTAAGAATTCTGCGTTCATAATTTTTCCTCCAGTATGGGTAAAATGGCCATCAGCGAATGGTTAGCCTTCTTTATGTTGGTGGACGTAGTTGAAGATTTCTTCAACTTCCTTTTCTGTATCCGCTAAAATACCATAGAATTGGTTACCTTGTAAGGCCGCAAAAGCGTCTGGTAAACGTTTTGAGAAGACAAAACGGTCTCCGTAATGACTGCGTAAAGCCGCTTCATCGTGGGCATAAGTATTTTGATCACGGTGGGTAATAGCCACGCAATAACGAGCAGGTACAGTCGGTGTTTCAAAAGGTTGACCGTCCACAATGCGGGCAAATTGACGGAATAAATCCACATGGTTGGCATAGTTATACATATCAATAGCATACCCCCCAGCCACTCGGTTGTTGTATTCAACCACTAGGTAGTCGTCCCCATTTTCAAAGAATTCAATATGGAAGAACCGCTCCTTCATACTGAATTGTTTGACGATAGCTTGACCGTACGCCCGTAATTTTTCAGGAATTTCCTTTTGAATAATATAGCCGTAGTCTATTTGGTATTTCAATACTTCCAAGGTTGGGTCGCGGTAATATAAACCAGTTTCAAAGACGATTTCTCCATTTTGGTCGATTAAACCGTCATAAGATAGTAATTTTGCATTTTCAATATAAGGCTCAAAGAAATAGGCCTCCTTCTCATCCCAGTCAGCAGTAAATTGATCCACTGCTTCTTGATCTTTTAACTTATAGGTCCCTGAAGAACCCACACCTGAGTTGGGTTTGGCCACTAAGGGTAGACCCAATTCTTTCACAATTCGCTTGACTGTACCTTTTTTATTGGCTACCTTCCCTGGTACAGTCGGTACACCTGCTTTAGCAAACAACTTTTTCATTTCCGACTTAAACTTCACTTTACGTAAGTCTTTTGGTTTATTACCCGGTATATTAAATTGCTCACGAATCTCAGCTTCTAGATTTAACCAGTGTTCATTTTGCGATTCGATACGGTCGATTTTTCCATGTTTAAAGAACAAGTAAGCAACAGCTTTTTTTACTTCTTCAGTATTTTCTAAGTCGTTGACTTTGTAGTATTCAATCAAATCGTCTTTTAATGATTGTGGTAATTGGTCATAGGGTTCCTGACCGATGCCAAGAACGTTGAACCCTTGCTGTTTTAACCGGTTAGTAAATAATTGAAAATTCTCTGGATAAAAAGGTGATGTCACAATAAAATTCATGTAAGTTCCTCCGCTCAGGGTCTTTTCCTTGTATTTTATATTAATTTTTGATTAGAATCTCTCATTCATTATAAGCGGTAATGGGTGCAAAAGCAATTGCATTTAAGTTATAGGAAACGCATTCATTCGCCTTTTTAAAGCCCCGCATAACGGGCACCCTGTATCATTTGAACTGAACATGCCCATCGGTTAGAATGGAAAGTGGAGGTGTTTTATGACACAAGAAGTTACTTTAAGATCTGCCCAAGCTGCAGACTATCCAGCATTACACGCATTAAACCGAGGCGCTTGGTTTCAATCAGACTATGAAGAATATCCGGAGGCAACTGACGCTTACGTTGACTTAAACTTAAACAGCTCATTGAGTGATGCCTCAATGGCAACAGTGGCTGAGGT
>JAEZWY010000100.1 GCA_023442905.1 Bacillota bacterium
GTTTCAACATTGTCCAACCCATTTTTCGTGTCACTGGAAGAAGGCGTTAATACATTAGCCACTGAAAATGGTACCCAGGTCATCTCAGTTGACGCGCAAGATGATTCCGCAAAACAATCCAATGACGTGGATGATTTAATTCAACAGGGGGTTGATGTGTTGTTAATCAACCCAGTAGATTCTGCGGCTATTACGCCAGCTGTTGAAGCTGCTAATAGTGCAGGTATTCCAGTTATTATGGTCGACCGGGCTACTGACGCAGGCGAGTATGTGACTTTAGTAGCTTCAGATAACGTTGCTGGTGGTGAGATGGCAGCGCAATACATAGTAGATCAAGTTGGCGAGAATGCAAGTACACTGCAATTAGAAGGAGTGCCTGGTGCGTCAGCAACCAACGAACGTGGTGAAGGATTTACCAATGTTGCTGAAACCAGTTTGAATGTATTAGATAGTCAAACGGCTAACTTCGACCGCGCGCAAGGGTTAACTGTAATGGAAAATATGCTCCAAGGTAATAGCGACGTTCAAGCAGTATTTGCACAAAATGATGAAATGGCGTTAGGAGCGATTGAGGCAATTGAAGGTGCTGGATTATCAAATCAAATTACTGTAGTCAGTTTCGATGGAACTGAAGGCGGTATTAAAGCAGTCGAAGATGGTTCTTTGGCAGCTACTATCGCCCAACAACCTGATGAGATGGGACGTTTAGCCTTACAAGCAGCCTATGACTTCTATGCAGGACAAGAAATTCCAGAAAAAATCGATTCGCCTTTAGAGCTAGTGACAAAATAGTATCTGTTATCCAAATTATATATATAAGTCTGAAACTTTATACGCTCAGAAGTTTTCACTAATTAGGCAGACCTCCAAATGGTGTACTAGAAAGTCATTATTTGGAGGTTCTTTTTATATCAAAATGTGGTTTAGCATATTTATTTAGTTTCAGTTTGACTTAAATGTATTACCACAATACAATATAATTAATAAGTAAAACTGTATTATGATAATACAGTGTCGTGAAAAAGTTTAGATTCTTGGGAGGAAACACAATGAATAAATTAAGTCAATTTAACTCATTTGTATTACTAAGTAAGCAAGAAATAATAGCATCATTTAATGAATATTCAGATTTTTTTATATCGGGAAGAGGGCGAGACGATTTAACAGATATTGAATTAAAATCCTTCATTAATCTATCTGAAAAATTCAAGTTGCAACTAAGAAATCGTAGTATTGAAACGATCAATAAACCATGGGAGTTTTATGAATATAATATCGTAGAGGATGGATTGAATTTAAGTAAGTTTAGGATGGATCCTTCTGAACTCGTAATGTCAGATGAAGGGATAGAAGAGGCCGATTTTGAATTGATGGACGACATTTTTACTGTTAAAGCAGATTTATTTTCTGTTGATGAATTTGCGAATATTCATGATGTCACAACCATAACAGTTAGACAATGGATCAGACGGGGGAAAATTAAAAATGCTAAAAAATTCGGCAATGTTTGGAAAATTCCTTCTATTACCGATAAACCAAGTAGAGGATTTTACTCTGCAACATATTACTTTGATGAATTAAGTCCGACAACGATCGAAAAGTACGAGTATTTAAAGAATTCTATAACAATTCATATCTTAAATGATTTTGATCAAAAGGATTCAAATATAATAAAAATACACACAAAAAATGGCGTATTGACAAAAATAATGAATGTAAAAGAGCGAGAGAAATTTGAATTAACATTAATCTCTGATAGTAACGTTCATACAGATGATATAGATTCAAAATTTAGATACGGTATTAGTAAAAGTGATATTTACGAAACACCATTTTTAAAACAATCTAATGATTTTGTTTCTGAAACTGATTTACTAATGGCTGTAACATCAGAAAGAGAAATAATAGAATATATTGACTTAGAATATAAGTATGAATATACAGACTTCTTTCCAACTACAAATTTTATTTTGCGAACAGATAAGGATGATGACATAACTATGATAGAGTATGGTTCATCTATTTCTAAATTAGAAGATCATACAAATATACTAGGTTCAATAAGCATTACACTAATATTAAATAGAGAAATGCAAGAAAATAATATTAATGTCTTTTATGCGGCGGATGGTATTTCAGGAGATCTTTTAGAGATAGTTTCCGAATTATATGATACAACAGGACCCTTAAATGAAGAATATGGTGAGCCATTAAATAATGTAATCATTATCAATCAAATTTTTGTGAATGAGCAATACATGAATGGTGAGATTAAAGAAAGAATTATCACTACTGTACCAAAAATAGTATGGAAATATTTTCTTATGGAGCCAGAAGTAATTGTTTATTTAAAAAATTGTAATCAGACTAATGATGAAGAAGTGTACATAAATTCAGGACTACAATTACTAAACAATGGACAAGTATACTATGCTTATATTAATGATTAATATATATATACAGGCAGCGGGATATGGAATCAGCTTCAGGATTCCATCAAATTTGTAAAGTTAAAGATAAACATTATTGTTATAAAAGAATTTTTCTATGTCTCTTTTCTAATAAATTTTTACTTATATGAACCTACTCAAAAATTTAAACAAAACCTCACTTTTGAGATCAACTATATTATTTTTAACGCAAAATATATTCACTAGTTCGTGTAACCAAATTGGAGTGTGATGGTATGGAAAATAAAAAAGAAAAAACAACAAAAATTTCTATTTTTTTACACAAGGAAAAAGTTAGAGTAATCGAGAGTTGTTTAAAAGAGAGTGAAGAGATAATATATGATGAAATTTTTGATTTAGATGAAAATTTAGATCTTGAAGGTAAAATTTACATTGGTAAAAATACCACTGGAAATCAGCCAGCTTGGTCAAGAGACTTGAATAAATTATCAAATAAAGAAATAGTTTTTGAACCAAATTTATCTAATCGGGCAGTAGCGATTATAAAATATGAAAATCGTTTTTTTAGTATTGCATTCGGATATGGTCGAATGATGCTCAATTTAAATAGTATTGTTAAGAATTTCGGATTAAAAGTTGCTGCTAACGTACTAGACGAAGATAAATTATCAAAAGTTTCTACACGTAATATTGGTAATTCATCGATGGTTAATAATACGACTCAACCTGTGTTACCTTTAAATATCAATCAGACATCAATTGATACTTATACAAATATATTCAAATCGCTTTCAGGGGTACCCTTAAATGATTCTATAGGTACTATGGTTACTGGATCTGAATCCTTACAAGTAAGAGGGAAAATTAATTTTAGTAATTTAAAATCAATAATTAGAGAGTATTACAATCTATATAAACATGATTATTATATAGATAATGGTTTTGAATGGATAGATAATATACGTATTGAAAATGATAAAGAAATAACGGATGAACTTGATAAAAAATTACTTTCAAGTATAGCCGATGATCCCCAAAATATAGTTATTCAAACTAATTTTGAAGGAGAGATGGATACAATAGAAGGTTTTTATATTTCAGGCACTGGAAGTAAAGTAGATGATATAATTTCAAATCCATTAAAATATCAATATTATATAGATAATATCAATAAGTATCTGAAAAAAGGAAATAAAAAATTAATTCAAAAATTACAAAGTAATCAGATTCATGCTAGGGATTTTGATGGAAATCAAGAAAAAATTACTAGTGTTTATAATGGAATTGTTTTTGAAACAGTCTATCAGAAATCAAAATATATTCTGATTTCTGGAGATTGGTATAAAGTGAATAGTGAGTATTATGGAAGAGTATCTAATAATATTAAACAGATACCTGTTGCAGGCATTGCATTTCCAAAATTCAAATTTCTTAAAGAACCTCAGCCAAAAGGTGATGATAAAAGAGAAAGAGAAGATGTATACAATGAGAGAATAAGTGATGATAATTATATTCTTATGGATAAAAAGAACTATCGTTCTGTTCAAGGAAAGAATCAATCAATAGAACCTTGTGATCTTTTTAGCTTAAATCCCAAAAGATTTATTCATGTAAAAGTAGGGAATTCTTCATCAGCTTTAAGTCATCTATTTAATCAAGCATATATTTCAGCACAATTGTTTCCAACAGATTTATCTTTTAAAAAACATATTAGGGAATTGTTACCAACGAATAAACAATCAATAATAAATCTTGAAGATAGTAATTCTGAATATGAAATTGTCATAGCTATTGTTGACCAAAGTGATCGGTCAATTTATGATGTGATTCCATTTTTCTCTAAAATTTCTTTAGATAATATCTCACAAAGAATTAAATCTATGGGATATAAATTATCACTTCTAAAAATAGATGTTGAAGTCGTCGATGAATTATAGGTATATGATGAATTAAATAAACTTATACAAAATAGATAATGCTTATTAGATATATAAGTGGTAATTATGAAGCAAGTCAGTATTGGGTATAATTGCTCTTTACTATGACCTTAAATTAGTGATTATAGCAGGGATGGCGTATAATGTTGGTTAATACGATGGCTGGTCATTTTCAGTGGGGTGAAGGGTATGAAGAATGGTGTAATTGCTTTTACTGGTCCTTTTGGGGATACGAATTTTGGTGATTGGGCAATGATTGTTAATAATATTCGTAGTATGTCTTATCAAAATATTGTGCTGTTTTCTTATGGTCCTATCTTTAATCAAGAAATTGTGGATACTTATTTGGCTGATTATGATATTGAAATTGTGGAAGTCCTCTTGGATGATTTTGATGAAAAGTCTCATTTTCCCCATACACCGGTTGAAATTCTTGGTAGGGTGAAGAATCTGGATGTGATTAAAGCGCATTTATGTGGGGTAGATAAGCTGGTTGTGAATGGTGGGGGCTACTTTAATGATGAATGGACTGAGGGGCGGATGGGCAAGCTGTTTAAGATTTTCACGCCTATGTTATTGGCAGACCAGATGGGGATTCCAATCGTATTTACTGGCAATAGTCTTGGACCGTTTGACTTGGGAAAAGCCTTCTTCACCAATATGTTTGGGCGGATGAAGTCCTTAAAGGTAGCGGCGAGAGATCAAATGTATTCAAAAATCTGGTTTGATCAATTGGTAACGCCGCATGAGGTAACTTTCATTCCTGATGACTTGCTTTTCATCCATCCAGATATTCAAGCTATGCCACCAACAATTGAGGTCGATTCAGACCACTATATTGTGCTAGAAGCCTATCAACCAATGGATGTGATTGAATCAGAATTAGATGCGATTAAAGTTTTTGTAAGAGATATGAAGCATTATTATGATTTAGATGTTGTTTTTCTACCATTAAATATTGGAAATGGTGGGACTGATCAGGGGCGGTTCTTGAAAGAACGAATTCCAGAGATTATTTTAATTGATTATTCAGATAAAGGCTATTTACCGATACAAGATGCGGTGCGTATTTTGGGGCAAGCAGAAATGGTCATTACTTCCCGTTATCATGCCTTAGTCTTATCCATTGCGAATAAGGTGCCAATTCTTTCAGTGATGAAGGATGAGGTGGGCGATAAACGATATTACTACAATAAAAATGGCGGCTTAATTCAACAAGTCTTCGATGGCTTAGATATCGATGAAACTCGATTAATGAAAAGAAATTTCACGGATGCTTTTGAATTGGTGAAAGAAAATTTTACTGACTTGGTTACTGAACAGCAAAATCGCTATACATCACAAGTTTTCCAAGAAAACATGATTGTACTTAATAAATTACGTATAGATTATATAAAAGACTATATTGACAAGTAATTTGGGATAAATACGAAAAACCCTATCTTTCTAGCTATATCTAGGGATATAATGTAAGGGGATACAAAGTTTTTCTTTGCAAGAAAAATTGATTAAAAAGTACAATATAATATAGGACTACTAACAAATTTGTACCCTTTATATTCTCAACATAGGAGGATTTCTAAATAAGATATGTGAACTCATTTTGCTAATATTTGCAAGAATAAACCCTTTTCAAAAGACCGATTTACATTCACGGTTATGAAGAGAAAAAAACGCAAAGGTTATGTTATTGTTATTTTGTATTTTTAGTCAGTATACATTTTTCTGGGATGTCTTTTAATATTTTTTTGAAATACAGAACATGAATACACGTTTTATTGATATGAAGATAAGTAACAGTTGGTGAGTAGCATTTATTTTAATAAGGAAATTGTGGTGGATAAAATGGATAAAGTAGCGATTATCGGTGCAACGAACGCGATTGGCCGTCAGGCGGTAGAACAATTTTCTACGGCGGGCTATGAAGTTCTCGCTGCACATTATGAAGATGTTGAAGTACCAAACTTACCCGGTGTGGAATATATTTTTATCCAACCAGGGGATACTGCAATTGTTGAGGATATCTTGGAGCAAGCACGGATTGTGATATTACCGGTGATTACGGAGATTTGTGATATTCCCAAACTTATTAATTATGAGGAACGGTTATTCAATATTATTGATATCTGTGAAGACCTGCCAATTGATGAATTTTGCTACACAGTTGCGAGTGCTGAGCATCCAGATGA